>NZ_LROR01000058.1:0-54133 GCF_001675205.1 Clostridium coskatii
GTATATTTCATTATAGGTGCTATATTATAAAAAATTTTATAAATATATATTTCAATATGTGAATTTAATGTTATAATCTAAATAAGTATTTTTATATATTTTAATAATTTTATCATTGAGTGGTATATTGTTATTTTTATTTATTATCTTTATTGTTATAAGTTAAATAATAATTGGGGTGAAAAATTTGAATAACAGAGAATTATTAAAAAAATACATACCTGTAGCTAAATTTATTTCTGAAATTCTAGGAGATAACTGTGAGGTAGTAATACAAGATATAACTACTCCTAACAATTCTATAATTTTTATAAAAAATGGTCATTTAACAGGAAGAAATATAGGTAGTCCCCTTACTAACTTAGTTTTCAATATAATTCAGAATAAAACTTATACAAATAAAAATTATGCTGCTAACTACAAAGCAGTGGGTAATTTTAAAACCTTCAAATCTTCAAGCTATTTTATTAAAAATGATGATAACAAGATAATAGGATTACTTTGTGTAAATATAGATGTTGAACCTTATAATAAAGTTAAGGATTTAATGGACAAATTAAGTTTTGTATCAAATACCGATGTGAGCGAAAATGAAAACATAAAAACACAAGAACAATTTTATGATAATGTGGATGATCTCTTGTGTACCATGATCAATGAGGCTATATCTGAAATAAATATTCTTCCAGAACGCATGTCTGCTAATGAAAAGATTTGTGTAGTAAAATATTTATACGATAAAGGAGCTTTCAATTTGAAAGGGGCTGTAGTTAAAGTAGCCAAAGCTCTCCTGGTTTCCGAGCCTACTATATACAGGTATTTAAACAAATACATGTAATAAAGTGCACCCCAAATGTTAGATACGTATAAAACATTTGAGGTGCACCTCTTTTCACAGTTTCCTTAATTTAGTTATTCAAAAATATACTCCATGTGTCTGGACCTAAAATACCATCTGTAGCTTTTCTCCAATTCTTCTGGAGATTAGTTACAGCTTGAAAAGTGGCTTCATCGTAAACCATAGGAGTATAGGAATTTTTCTTTAAATAGCCATATTGTTCAAGTTTCTGTTGTATCCACAGCACTACATGAGATTTATGACCCTTAGCAATAATGTTCTGGATTCCTTTTAATGCTGCCATAGTCTCATTCCCTGCAATCCCATCTACAGCTAGTTTTGCACTATAATCTAAATTCAGGTTATACTGAAGTGCTTTTATCTGTTGTACAAGAGTATTCGGCTTAACAGGTGATACATTTCCAGTAAATATATCTTCTATAAAATAATTCAGGTCCACATATCCCACAGCGCCGTTTAATTTCCCGGTTTCTGAATACTGCCATGAAGAATCATCTGGATATAGGGAAGGCTGCCTGCCATAACTTGCAATCCAAAGTGGAACGTCTGGAATATTACCTGCCAGGTAATCTTTATAAAATGCATATCCAGAATATACTCCTATCTTGCGGCCTTGTGACTGTACATATTTGATAAACGCATTTGCAAAATTAATAGCATTGCTCCTGCTCCAATTTTCCTCTCCCTCTATATCCAACCACAGAACAGTGTCACTTTCCAATCCTGAGATAGTTTCTAAAAAGTGCTTTGCTTCCGCTATTGGATCATTGCCATTTGCGTAATGATAAAATCCCAATTTAAGTCCTGCCTGTTTAATTCTTTGATATCTATAATTTAATAAACTATCTACATGCGATAGACCTTGTGTTGCTTTTTGAATTACTACAGAAATACCATCTGTATTTTTAATAACATTCCAGTCTGAAATATTATCTCCTTCATATACGTCTATTCCATTCATTATCTTCATAAATTATTCCTCCTATTGTATTCTTATTAAATACTTAGGACAAAAGGAGTCTAGTAACTGTTATGCCAATGCCCCCATTTTAGTGTATTCATGAAGCTTTTAATTTGTTCAAAATAGAAAGAGTTCTATCCCCTTGGCGCATACATAATAACAATAACCCCGACTAATGCAATAGCTCCGCCAATTAAATCAAACTTATCTGGAATAACATTATCTATCTTCCATCCCCACAAAATTGAAAGAATGATAAATATCCCACCATAAGCAGCATATACCTTACCAAAGTTAGCAGTTTTAGGTTGAAGTGTAGGTACTATTCCATAGATAATAAGGCTTATAGCTCCAGCTAAACCACAGCATATACTTTTACCATCTCTTAGCCACAGCCATACAAGATATCCCCCTCCTATTTCAAATACTCCTGCCATAATAAAATAAAATATTGATTTGAATACTTCCATAAATAATGACCTCTTCATTCGTAAAAATTTATAACTGTAATCTAATATTACCATATTAGATAAAATTAATTTTGAAATCTGAAGCAATATATTACTTGTGTATTTTTTTTATTTTTGAAAACAATATATTTGTACAAATAAATATATTGTTTTCAAAAAACTTTTTAATTAGTTTGAATTGAGGCGAGAGAATGAATCCAATACTGTTAAAAAATTGTTTACTAACAAACTATCACGATTATAGCAAATTTACCAAGGACATTCTAATAACACATGGAAAGATACAACAGATTGCTGACACTATAGACTTCCAATGTGAGAATTTAAAGACAATAGATGTTAAAGAACAGTATGTATTACCAGGATTTGTAGATTGTCATACACATATAGGCATTATAGAGGAGGCTACTGGCAAACTAGGTTTAGATAATAACGAAACTTCAAATCCAGTAACACCTCATCTAAGAGCTATAGATGCAATAAATCCCCTAGACATAGCATTTAAAGATGCGGTAAAAGCTGGTGTCACCTGTGTTATGAGTGGCCCAGGAAGTAATAATCCAGTAGGTGGGCTCAATACCGTATTAAAGACTCATGGTAATATAATTGATAATATGATAGTTAAAGATCCTTATGGTCTTAAAATAGCATTTGGAGAAGACCCTATGTGCTGCTATGGTAATAAAGGAAATTGCCCCGTAACTAGAATGGCAGTAGCTGCTCTAATACGTGAATTATTTATAAGAGCACAGGACTATATGGAACAAAAGGAACAGGGCAAAATTAAGGAAAGAAATATTAGACTAGAGGCAGTAATTCCCTTATTAAAAGGAGATATGTTTTTAAGAGCTCATGCCCATCGAGCTGATGATATAATCACTGCTATAAGAATAGCAGAAGAATTTAATATAAAAAAACTTGTTATTGAACACGGCACTGAAGCCCATCTTGTAAGTGATTATTTAAAAGAAAAAAATATACCCGTAGCTTTTGGCCCTATGTTAACTCCAAGAATAAAAATGGAACTTAGAAAACGTAATTATAGTTCTGCACTGCACTTAGTAGAAGCAGGTATAAAAGTAGCATTAATGACAGATCATCCTTATAATTCTATAGATCAACTAAGACCAGTGGCTTTGCTTGCAGTTTCAGAAGGATTGAAGCCTTTAGATGCTTTAAAATCAATAACAACCAATGCTGCTGAAATATTAGGATGTGATAATAGAATAGGAAAGATAAAGACCGGTTATGATGCAGATATTATTATACTAAACGGTGATCCTCTAGATATGGTAAATACAAAAGTAGTAAAGACAATCATAAATGGAGAAATTGTTTTTGAAAGAACAATTTCTAATTAACATTGCACTGCATATACCTATTTATATTTGCTTTAGCATAGGTATAATACTATAGAAAAATGAATTTCCCCTATAGTAGACTATTTAGTTATTTAACTATCTACTATAAGGGAAGCATATGATTTCTCTAATACGGTTACTATGTATTCATTAAATTTATTTATATTCTTCTAATGTCTTCAATAAAGTTTCAGTATGAAAAGGCTTCCTAATATAGCCACTAGCTCCTAGTTTTATACATTCATCTTTCACTTCTTCATGTCCTACTGCTGACATAATAAGTACAACTGCGTTAGGGTCAATTTTCATTATATCAGTTAGGACTTCAACACCATCCATCTTAACCTCAGACATATTCAAATCTAAAAGCACAATGTCTGGTTTTTCAAGTTTGAACAGCTCTACTACTTCATGTTTATTTGATGCACCAAATATACTGTGAAAACCTCCCTTTTCAATGATCTTTTTTACAAACATCCTCATATACGATGAATTGTCAACTACTAATACCTTTTTCATATTAAAAGCTCCTTTATATCCCTAATTTTTAAAGATCCTCTTTAGTGAAGCAAATCCTTTATTTTAGCAAAAAATCTAGTACATTCATCTATTTCATGTTTTAAAGCTGCCTGTTCTAGCTTTATTGCTAATTCATGAATAGAAAGTATTCCTAAGGTTCCAGAAGAACCCTTTAACTCATGAGTTATCCAGGCCAATTTATCAAAATCATTAACATCAATAGCCTTGCTAATATCTGATAATAAATCAGGTAAACATCTTATATATTCTTCAAGTATTTCTTTTGCATCATCTTTTCCAAGTCCTGTAGTTTTAACAAAGCAGTCAATATTATCGTCTATTATTTTACTATAATCATCTACACACTCTCTCGTTTTAGTATTGGCTTCTATCATCTTAAACATCTTATTAAAATTAATAGGCTTACTAATATAATCGTCCATTCCAGTTTTAATACACTTTTCTGAGTCACCATCCATAGCATTAGCAGTCATTGCTATAATTGTAGTATGCTTTTTGTCTCCTTCTAACATCCTTATCTTAGATGTACACTCATACCCATCCATTACCGGCATCTGGCAGTCCATAAAAACAACATCATAATCTTTCTGTAACACTGCTTTTAATGCTTCACTACCATCCACCGCCACATCACAAGTCATATCATGTGATTTAAGCATAGTTATAACAATTTTACGATTCATTTTATTATCTTCAACCAATAAAATTCTTGGTTCTAATGCATTTTTAACTTCTTTAACTATATGTTTCTTTATAACTTGATGTCCTTCTCCATTTTCCTTTTTAAGGCCCAATACCATAGCAATACAGGCAAGTAAATCATCTCTTCTGACAGGTTTACTCAAATATGATGAAAAGCCATATTCTTTCACAGCCTCAGCATTTCCCTTTTGAGTTATACTAGTTAGAAGTATTAATTTTATATTCTTTGCAAAAGGTATTGTTTTTAATGTATTGGCCAGTTCATAACCACTCATATCATTCATTTGATAATCCATGATGGCAATGTTTATTTTGTTTTTTGTACTTGCATTTGAAAGAATTGTGGTAATGGCACTACTGCCGTTTTCAGCTTCAAATACTTTAAGACCAGTTTCTTGAAGATATGAATTAATAATTTTCCTGTTATTTACATCATCATTAACAATTAAAATATTCATACCATCAAGCTTTTCAAACGCAAATTTCTGCCCTGAGGCTCTTTTTACAATCTTCAATCTCACATCGAACTTAAATATAGACCCTTTTCCAAATATACTTTCAACGTGAATTTCACCGCCCATCATTTTTACCAATTCACTAGATATGGCAAGCCCCAGCCCTGTTCCTCCATACTTTCTAGTTGTAGACGTATCTGCTTGACTAAAAGATTTAAATATATTATCAATATGATCCTTACGAATTCCGATTCCAGTATCCTTTACTTCAAAGTTAAGTACAGCTGTTTCATTTTCTTCCTTTAAGCAATCAACTGTAACAGAAATTTCACCCTTATTAGTAAATTTTACTGCATTACTTATAAGATTATTTAATATCTGTCTAAGCCTTGATGGATCACCAACAACCTCTTCAGGAACACCTTCGCTAATCATGGTATAAAGTTCAAGTCCTTTTTCTACTGCCTTAGGGACAAGTAGTGAAACCGCATCTTCAATAGTATTTCTTAAATTAAATCTAATCTTTTCCATGGTTAGCTTTTTAGCTTCAATCTTTGAAAAATCCAATATATCATTAATAATATACAATAATACCTTTGAAGCAGATTTTGCTTCACGTATAAAGTCTTTTTGTTCTAAAGACAAATTAGTTGATTGAAGCAAATCGAGGAATCCAAATATTCCGTTCATTGGAGTTCTTATTTCATGAGACATATTTGCAAGAAACTGACTTTTTGCAATATTTGCTGCTTCTGCTTGTTCTTTTGCCTTGTATAACTCTCTTTCTGCTAATCTCTGCTCTGTGATATCCTCAGCAGTGCAAATAAGATACTTGATATTACCTGTCTTATCCTTCTGAGGCTTACTTTTAATTTGAAGCAGTCTATTTTCACCCTTGAAGTTTCTAACCTCAATTTCTTTTTTTGCCGGCTCATTCTTTTGAAATAGCTCCCAATTGCTTGCAGAAAGTTTATTTGCAGTATCTATATCAAATATATCGTATAAATCCTGATATTCTAAATCACTTTTCTTCTTTCCAAAAAAACTTGCATGGGCTTCATTAACAGCTGCGTAAGAAGTAACATTACTTAACGCCCAAATTTGTGATTCAGAATTATTAAGTAAAATTGCCTGCCCACTAAGAGCTTTTTTATATGTTTTCTCCTTTACAATTCTTGCTCTTGTATGCGAAAAAGCCTTTGAAATGTCTATTAATATTTCAATTTGCTCCTCTTTCCATACTGTAGGCTTTGATAAACTTTCATAACCTATGAATCCAATTAACTTATTTTCACTTTTTAATGAAATTATAAGAGAAGTTTTGATTCCCTCCTTTAAAAAATCCTCTTTTTCAAATACTGCTTCATCAGAAAATTCTTCTACATCATTCACTACAACAAAATCCTTATTCTTAATCTGGCGAATCAACCATGGGAAAGCATAAACTACCTCTTCCTCCTCAATCTCTCTTTTTGGTTTTATACCTTTCTTATTCCATTGGCATTCTATTTGCATAAAAGTAGGATCTTTAGAAAAATAATAGATAAAAATTCTATCCAAATCAAAAAATAAACCTATTTCCTCCAATGATTTTTTTAACTCAATCTGATAATTATTACTATTTACATCTAAAAATTTCTGAAAAATATTATGAATTAATTTCAGGAAACCACTGGAATAGTTAACATTTGGGTAATTGCCTTCACCTTTCATAAAATCCCCCCTAATTTTAAAACTCACAGGTTTTCGTAATAAAAAGAGTTAATTCTTTTAATAAATCAATTTCATAAGGTTCTAAAAGTAAATTTCCAGCTTTATCATATATAACTTTTACCACAGGTCTCATTGGCATTGAACTGTTTTGCTTTACTACTAAGCCCTTTTCATTTGAACTTAAAATAACTCCACTTCCTGTTGGGAAAGCCGCTATATTCATAGTGAACTTTCTTACCATTTCTGCATCAAAATAAGTATTACTCATGCCAACAAGATATTCAATAACTTCATTGACACTTTTGCTTTTCAAACCATTTCTACCTGATATCATATTATCAAATACGTCACATATGGACACCATCTTTGCAATTTTGTTTATTTCATCACCCTGCAACTTTAAAGGGTATCCGCTGCCATCACTTCTTTCATGATGCATTAATGCAACTACCTTGACGGATGCATTCCAAATATACTGTGATCCTAAAAAATCATAGCCGACCTTTGGATGCATTAATGTAATATATTTGTCTAATTCTTCCTTAGTCTTAAAATTATCTAAAAGTTTCCTATCATTCATAATTTTTATCTTACCTATATCATGAAGCAGAGCACCTGTAGCTATGTCTTTAAGCTTCATTACACTATATCCCATATGAGTTCCTATTATTGTAGCTAATACACAAACATTTACTGAATGGGAATATATATTGTTATCACTTGCACTTATTTCTGCAACATTTATCAAAACCTCTTTATTCGACACCACATCCTCAATTACTGAATCTACTGAATTCATAATACTACTATCATCAGTTTTTCCTTCTCGACAATATGTTCCAATCATTTTCCTAACAGCATGTTTACTCATTTGCCTTGTCTTTTGAGAAACACTTTCCTCAATAATCACATTTTTCGATATATCATCATCAATGTATACACAGTTAATTCCAATTTCTTTAATTCTCTTAATATAATAAGGTTTTAATTTTACTCCTATATTAAGTAAAACTCTACCGAATTCATCATAAATTTGCCTTCCAAGGATTTCATCCCCCTTCAGGCTGGAGACACTAATAACTCTCATATATACCTCCAAATAAAATAGTTAATTTTTTAATAATCAAAAGTTCTTATCAATTTTTATTTGTTATGTACCCTGTAGCCTGTTTTAAAATCAACTATGTTTTTCAACGGCTCCCGTTTCTTAAAATGCTCAAGATTTTCAATACTTATGTTAACAATTCTTCGCAGGGTTTCTGGAAGGTGAAAAAATCCTGATATATGAGGAGTAATAATAACTCCGGGTGTATCCCATAATCTATGTTCTATTGGTAACGGTTCTGGTTCTGTTACATCAAGACCTGCTCCGCTGATAATTCCATTTTCAAGGGCATCACATAAATCCTCAGTACATATACAACTTCCTCTTCCTACATTAAGAATAATTGCATCTTTCCTCATTAAGTTAAATTTATCTCTATTAAACAAATGGTAAGTATCCTTTGTTCCAGGAAGACTTAAAGCCACTATATTTGCTTTAGGTAAAAGTTCATCCAAAGCTTCCATTGTATATAATTCATCAATATATTCTGGCTTTTGTCCTTTAGTCCTTTTTATACCTATTGTATAGCTTCCAAGTGCCTTCATTTTTCTGGCAAAGTTTCCTCCAATATTGCCAAGACCTACAACTAATGTAGTACTTCCTTCTATTGAAGTAACATTTCCTTCGTCCTTCCACAGATGCTTTTTTTGATTTATATAATATAAGTTCAACTTCTTTTTAATTTCAAGCAGCATGCCCAGCATATGTTCAGATATTGCAAGACCATAGGCACCTGTAGCATTTGTAAGATATGCTCCTTCAGGAATTACGCCGGGTTCACAGTATCCATCCGTACCTGCACTATTTAACTGCAGCCATTTAAGTTTTTTGCTTTCCTTTATGTATTCTGGTGGAACATTTCCAATAATTATATCAGCGCTTTTTACAAGTTCAATAGTAACTTCTTTAGTAGATATATATATATACTCTGCCTCTGGCATTTTTGTTTGAAGTCTTTCTTTTTCATCTTCATTTAGCGGAATCACAACTAAAATTCTCATCTCAACCACTTCCTTATAACATCCATTATACTATAATGCAATCAGCAATTTAATAAATCTTTCTCTAGTAAAACATGGAACATTTTCCTATATATAGTGCCTATCTTGTTCTACTGAATTTATATAAATTTCGACCCACTCGCCCATACGAAATTTTCGCCTAATATTGAAATAATGCGAAACAAAGCTTTTGAGTCCCTAACATTATATCTCAAACTCAATTTCTATTCTTGTACCAACATTCAACTTACTTTTTACATTAATTTCCCCACCATGTGCTTCTACTATTTGCTTTGCAATTGCCATTCCAAGGCCTGAACCTTTAACACTTACTGAACTGCTAGTCCCTCTGTAATATCTTTCAAAAAGCTTTTTCACTTCCTCTTCTGACATACCCTTTCCATTATCAGCAATATTTATATATATTTTATCTTTCTTTTTTATAGAAACTCTTATTTCAGTATCGGAACTATTGTGAATTACTGAATTATAAATCAAATTAGTGAAAGCCCTCTTAAAAAGTGTATTGTCAAAATTGAAATCTATAATATCTTCTGAACAGTTAAAAATAATATTTCTTTTTTCATATTCAGGATTATTCAATATACTTATAATTACTTCCTTTAATAAACGCACTAAATTTTGATTTTCACGATTTATAGGAAGCATTCCATTTTTCAATTGATAGGTAAAATTCAAATTTTCAACTATACTCTCTAAATTTTCTGCATTTCTAAGTATTGTTTTTCCATACTTTTTTGCATCCTGAGATGTGACATCATACTTAGGATCACTCAATATTTCTGCATAACCTTTTATTGGAGATAGTGGAGTTTTTAAATCATGTGAAATATTAGCTATCCATTCCTCCCTTAAAGTTTGATTCTTTTTTCTCTCATCTTCGCTGGCTTTAAGTTTACTATCTAAAAGATTAAGGCTGCTTTTTATATCCTTATACGTTCCTTTTTCCTTCATAGGAATATAATCATTTGAAGCAAGTCTTCTTATGCCTGAGGTTATATTTAATAATGTACGATTCATCCATATACCATAAACTGCAGCAATAAGTATAAGTAATATAAATAATGCCAATATAACAAACTTTATCTTTAAAACCTTGTTATAATTCATGTATAAGGTTATTTTTGATATTTTTGCAGGAAAACCTATAATGTAAGTCCACTTTTCTCCGCTGTTATTAACACTTCCAACAAATATAGTATGTTTTCCTTCACTATCTCCATTTTTATATAACTGAACAATATCTATTGGAGAATAATGTTTTGTGGCACTTTTAGGTTCATTATATTCTAAGGTCACATCTCCATTTTTATCAACAATTTGAAAAGAAAGCTTGTACTTTTTTAATTCATCTACTGCTGAATCTGTGAGCTTTGGTTTGCCTTCATCGAAACTAATTTCTTTGTAAAAATGGGATGTAAAATATGCAGGCCAGCTGCTCCAGTTAGCATAACTATTCTCACTGCTTATATTAACATTTAATAGATAAAGCCCTATCCCTAAAAAAATTGAAATTAAAATTAGAAAGGCAATAAAAAACTTAAAATATAAATTAAATATTATCTTATATCCTGATTTTTTCATCTATTCATTCCTCTTTACAAGCTTGTATCCAAGTCCTATTACAGTAACTATAATTTCCGGTTTAGAAGGATTTTTCTCAAGTTTTTCTCTTAAATGTCTTATATGAACGGAGATTGTATTATCATATCCAAAATAATCATCTCCCCATACTACCTCACATAATCTTTCCTTATTGACTATTTTATTTGAACTTTCTGCCAGATATAAAAGAAGCTTATATTCCTTTGCTGTAAGTTTTACTTCTGAACCATCCTTATATACCTGACTGTGCAACTTATCAATAGTAATGCTGCCAATGATTATATTCTCATTTTCACTACTGCTGTCTTCCTTTATACCATCATACTGCTGTCTTCTAAGCTGTGCCTTAATGCGAAAGGCAATTTCTCTTGGACTAAAGGGTTTGGTAATGTAGTCATCCCCTCCCATACTCAGTCCAACGATTTTATCAACATCACTATTTTTTGCAGATAAAAATAAAATTGGACAGTAAGAAAATTGTCTTATTCTTTTACATACCTCAATTCCATCGATGTCTGGAAGCATTATATCAAGCACTACTATATCAGGCTTTTCACTCTCGCATATTTTTATACCATCTAATCCGCAGTTAGCTTTTCTAATATTCTTAAATCCTTCTTTTAATAGAATATCCTCTATTAAATCCGTTATATCTTCTTCATCATCTATAAGTAATATTTTTTTATCTGCATTACTTATTAAATCCACCCAAAAACACCCCTTTTATTATTGAACTCAATAATATTAGTATACAGTATTTTTCGTTATGATTTTCATATAAGATTTAATAGAAAGAAGATAAAAGCATAAATAAATTACTACATATACTCCCATTGTCATACCCATCCATTCCAGCTGTGATATTGAAAAGCCACAGAGATATTTCATATAGGCCATAAGTGGAAATACACTATGAAGAATACCAAATAAAAGCGGCATTAAAAAAATAAATCCCAGTTGTTTTGATATAATTCTTAAAGTTTCTTTTTTGGTTAAACCTATTTTTGAAAGTACAGAATACCTATTCTTATCTTCATAAGCTTCTGTTAACTGTTTATAATACATTATACTTCCAGTGGAAACCACAAAGAGAATACCTAGGAATGCACCTATAAACACATAACTTCCATACAAAGTATGAACCTCGGTATACATATCATAGTAAGAAGAAAAAATTCTGTCCTTTGGCATCATTTGAGAAGTCTCTGTAACAACACTTCCACTTTTTAATGCATTATCAAAATTATATGCTCTTATAACAGTTGTATTATTTCTATTATCATTTAAAAGCTTATTAAAAAATGTATCTGGTACTACTATAGTCGTTTTTTGAAATTTAACTCCTAAAACACATTTCTTACTTGAGTCGGAGATATCAAGTTTATACGCTTTTCCTCCAATAGTTGCATTAAGCTCATCACCTGCAAGTCTCCCTCTTGCTTCAGCTGAATTACTTACTTCAATAAAAAAACATTGATTTTCTTTATTAATTTTAATATTCTTAGCTCTATCGACAATATCTGTACCATCATTAAAACCTGAATTATTTACAATATCCTTGTATTCAGATGCAGACATTATAAACATATCAAAAGGAGCCTTTAAATCTTTCTCAAAGGGACCCTTATACTTTTGTGTAAGCCCACTTCCATTTATCATTACAATATCTGTCTTATAAGTTGTTTTAATCTCTTTATGATTATTAATAACAGATTCAACTTTTTTATTTAGTTTATCGCTGCCGCTTTGATACATTATTGAAAATGGACATCCACTTGGTGCAATTTTATCAAGGGTCAAGTTAAGACTAAAAGTAAAGCATAATGCTGTAATTGCAACAGCAGATACAACAGCTATGGTTGCTAGAAGATTAGAATTTCCTTTAATTCTGTAGATTATTTGAGATACTCCTATTAAATTTTCTCCTTTATAATAAGCTTTTTTATTTTTCTCAAACAGCTTAAAGATATAAATTATGAAATTGTTAAACAATATATAAGTTCCTGCAACAACAAGCAGCATTATAAGGAGACCTTTGTACAGCATTTGGGCTCCACCAGACTCCAAATTGATTTTTAATACACCAATATATCCGCCAATAACCATTATTAATGATAATAATGCTAAAACTCTAGAAAATTTAGGTTTCTTCTCTCCTTCCTTAGCCGCATGTATAAGCTCTATAAGTCTAAACTTATATATTATTCCGTAAGCTTTTATGGAGTTTAACAAAAATATAATCATAAAAACAAAAATCGTCATTACTATAGCTCTAATATCAAAGGTGTATTGTATAGGCTTGTTTGATTTCATACATACATTAAGTATTTTTAAGAAGAACCTGGAGGTAAATGCTCCTAAGGGTACGCCAACAATTAAGGCTAATATCCCTAGAAAGATATTTTCGAAGAACATCAGTGTTCCTATTTCTTTCTTCTTCATACCAAGTAGTGAATATATAGCAACTTCTTTCTTTTTATTTTTTATAAAAAAGCTGTTAGCATAGCCTATGAAAATGGCTGAAAATATTATAACTACAAAAGCTGCAGCTTTAAAAATGGCACCAACCTTAACCTTGCTTGAGCTAAATAATTGTATTTCGTGATTATAGTATATGGAATAAAATATCATGAGGATAAAAACTGAAGTTACCGTACTTATAAAATAGGAAACATAATTTTTAAAATTGTGTTTTACATTGTTTATTCCAAGATTAAATGGTGTCACTTTCAGCACCTCCTACTTTAGCAAGAGTGCCTAGTATTTTATTATAGAAATCTTTTCTACTGCCTGTTTTCTCAATCTCAGTATCAAGTATTCCATCCTTTATAAATATAATTCTTTCACAGTAGCTTGCTGCAAATGCATCATGAGTTACCATAACAATTGTTGCTCCATTATTCCTATTTAATAAAGAAAGATTGTTTAAAAGCTCTGTTGAAGATTTTGAATCCAATGCTCCTGTAGGCTCATCTGCAAATACTATTTCTGGATCAGTTATTATAGCCCTTGCAGCTGCAGCCCTTTGCTTTTGACCTCCTGAAACTTCATAAGGGTATTTTTCTAATATATTATCAATATTTAAAATGCCGCTAATCTTTTTTAATTTTTCTTCCATGGATGTCACATCTATCTTAGATAAAGAAAGTGGCAAAATAATATTTTCTTTTAAGGTTAAAGTATCAAGAAGATTGTAGTCTTGAAAAATAAATCCAAGCTGTTTTCTTCTAAACATTGATAATTCATCTTCATTAAGATTTAAAAAACTTTTGCCATTAAGTTCAATTGTGCCTGATGTTGGAGTATCAATGGTTGATATTACATTTAATAATGTGGACTTGCCTGCTCCTGAAGGCCCCATAATTCCAAGAAATTCACCTTTTTGAACAGAAAAGCTCACTCCATTTAATGCATTTGATTTACTTCCTCCGTGTTTTGAACCATACACTTTTTTTACATTTCTAACTTCCATTATAACTTCCATTATATTCATTATGATTTCCTCCTGAATTTGACTTCAGTTAGATTGTATATGTATGAGTTTAAGGTGGATTTAATACGATCTTAATTTCATCTTAAGTTTGTTTGATTTAAGGTAAAATTATCCAGTATATAGGCATAAAATAAACGGCCATTCGTTAAAATAGCCGTTATTTATTATGCTTTCTTTTTACATGAAGATTGAACCCATAACAAGTATTCATCCAGAAACTCAGAATGTGCTTCAAATTGAACCCCTTGCAGCTTTTCAAACAAAAACTTAAGATAACTATAGGGTTCAATACCGTTGGCTTCAGCTGTTTGAATTATATTGGACTTCTCCAATACAGTAATATGCCACAAAAATCTACCTCTTATTTTTATGCTTTTTTACACTAGTTTCACCTTTAACTTGAATAGTATCTTTATCATTATTTTGCTCTTTTAAATCAATTTTATTATGTACTTCAACCGTTCTATCATCTGCATTAGGCTTATTCTCTGTAGATTTTACCGGATTATCTTTTTTCTTGATTTTATCCAATTGCTTTTTATATTCTCCAATTCCTTTTTGAATTAACTTTGCACTTTGTGATGTTTTTTTTATCTCAGACGAAGTATAATTTAATGCTATTTCAGCTTGTCCCATATTTCCTTTTGCTTTAGCCTTTTTATATTCAGAATATGCAACTCTTCCATTTCTTTCATGAAACGAAGCTGACATAAGTCCCATCATAACTTCTTTATTTATACCCTGAGATTTGTCATAAGCTTCTTCTTCCGTTTCTTGTTTAGTATCTTCTTTAGTTTCTGATTTTTTATCCAACTTATTAGACTTTTCTTCTAACAAACGTTTTTGAATTTCCTTAATTGACTCATCTTTTGTTTCTTCAGAAACATCACTTTCCTCAATTTTTTTCATTTGCTGCTGCAGCTGTAATTTTTCTTTATCTAGAGGACTTGACTTACCAATGCTAGTACTATTTGCTTTATGTTTCATATTATTAATCATTGTATTTGATATAATATTTATTTTCATGTATATACCTCCATTTTGTCAAATAAAATTATATATAAATTCTCGGAAAGTATTTACTTAAAATAATATATATTGTTGTGAACATGCTTTTATTTGTAGTGAATATATATCAAATTTGAAACATAATATTTAATATAAACATATTTTCTCTGCTTTCAATATATGTATTTCCAAAATATTTGTCCGCAATATTTTGTATGTTCATCATACCTATTCCATGATTTACGTAATCACATTTATCAGTAGAAATATGCTTATCTTTTATATAGCCTTTCATACTATTTTTTATTTCAAACACTATAAATGATTTATTAATAGTACTCGTTACATGTATGTATTTTTTTATGCTATTATCTGTGATTTTTTCACAAGCTTCTATTGCATTATCCAGGGCATTACCAAGTACTATACATAAATCAAAAGGATCAACTTCTATTTTATTAGGTATCTTGGCATCACACTTAAAATCTATCCCTTTGTCTATACTTATATTATATTTCTCACTTATAACGGCATCTGCAAATGAATTTCCTGTACTTACTCTTAAACTAATTTTTTCTAATGAACTGGTTATTTTTTTCAAATAGTTCTCTGTACTTTTTATGTCACCCTGAAGTAATAAATTCTTGATACAAATCAAATGATTATTTATATCATGTCTAAATGTTCTTGTATTTCTAATTTGTACTTGTAAATCTTTGTAATGCTGAGTTTGTATACTAAATTGTTGTTTTAAGAGTAATTCCCTTTCTCTTATAATAGTTTCTTGTGCAATTTTAGCTAAAGTTATTACTGTAAACACGGCACAAATTAATCCAGTGAATGCGAACCCCAACATTTTGATATTACCTAGTAAAGAATCTCTCACATTATTTTTATAATAGAGTTTAAAATATTCACATATTAATGATACTATGAATACATTAGGGACAACAAAAAATATCGTATACTTAAAATTCTTAAATTTATAATCAAAATAATGATTTTTCACTATAAAATTGAGTATTAAGAGATAAAGCAATTGTAAAATAATTAAAAATATATAATTAATTATTGCTCTCACTTGTTCTGTTTCATAAAATGAATTTGCTATAATAATGTAATAATCTGTCACATAAGTCATAGGAATTGTGACATATTGAATAAGTTCATTAAAACAAACATATGCTATAGTTATTATGATTTTTTTTAAGTATGTACCTTTACAAAATATTAAAGAAAAGATAAAAATCCATATAGCTGTTGGTATCCATTGATATACACTTTCAATGTTAAACTTATTTACAATTAGAAAAGGTATATTACATGTTATTAACATTAATATAATTACATACTGGAATTTTACTTTAAATCTTAAAAATTTTTCGAGTAATATATATGGAATAAAGAAATTCAGTATACATGAAGCAAAAAGCAATAGATTCTTTATTACACTAAAAACAAGCATATTCTATACTCTGCCTTTCTTTATATATCTTAAAAACGCTCTAGAAAATTTATCATATTTACCTTTTGCTAATATTATTTTTGTATTATTATCAAGCACTATTTCGGTCTTGTTAAATTTCATTACATATTTAAAGTTTACTATGTAACTCCTATGACACCTAAAGAAACTTTCTTTAGGTACCTGTTTTTCCACATTTGCTATCTTATCATAATACCGTATAATTTGTTTTTCAGTATGTATACTTATAATTCTATTTTGTACCTCAAAAAAACTTATATCATCTAAAAGTACCTTTATTGTAGTATTTTTTCCCTTATTAATTATAATGCACTTTTCATTATTTTTTTCATCATCAAACATCTTTAAAATTCTATCTACAACTTCTAATATTTTTTTCTCATCTACAGGCTTTATAAGATACTGAAATGCACATACATCAAAGGCTTCAAAAACATATTCTCTAAAAGCCGTTATAAAAATAATCTTGGTAGTACTATTGTTTTTTCTTATTTTTTTAGCTATATCTATTCCAGAAAGATTGTCCATCTTTATGTCTAAGAACACAATATCAAAATAGTATCCAGAAGAAATCAATTTTTCTCCGCTGCTATACTCTTCTATTTCATAACAAATATTGTCATAATTATTTTCTAAAACATTTCTAACTTTCTTTACAATATCTATCCTCTGAAATACTTCGTCATCACAAACTGCAATTTTAATCATAAGTACCTTCCTTTCTATAAACATCTTTTATCATTTTATCATATATCCTATAGATATAGGTTTACGCCCCCCACATGAGTATTTTTGACCTTGTTCCAAATTCATCGCAAACGCTGCTTCATAAATCCAAAAAAATTTGTACTTCTCCATAATTTGCTGTAAATTAATAATTATAAATTTAAATATTCTAGGAGTGAAGACATGAACGGAACTATACAAAATTTAAATATAAATGAGCATCATTGTTTGCTATATCTTCCACCTGACTATAACATACTTGATATTAATTATCCTGTTGTATATATGAATGGAGATAACAATATGAAAGAAATAATAAATTCTATAGAACCTCATTTTGATGTAGACTGCAGTGCTTTTATACTCATAAGTATTGAATCAAAAAATTGGAATCATGATTTTTCTCCATGGCCTGCACCAGCCTTATCAAAAAACAGAGAAGACTTTAGTGGAGGTGCATATGAATATTTAAATAACCTTACTAAAGTTATCAAGCCTTTCATCGATACACATTACAGGACAAAAGCTGAACCTGAAAACACTGTACTAATTGGATATTCCCTAGGTGGACTTGCGACTTTATACAGCCTTTACCTATTTGGAATCTTTGGAAAAGTAGGAAGCTTGTCTGGTTCATTATGGTATGATGGGTGGATTGAATTCATGAGTTCCAATTCTCCTATAAATACTGCTGAAAAAGTATACCTTTCTCTTGGCAAAAGTGAAGAACGCAGTAGAAATCAACGTATGGCTAAAGTTGGAGATTGCACTCAAAAGACATTTTCTATACTGTCAAAACAGCTTGTATCTACAGAAAATATAACACTAGAATGGAATAATGGCGGCCATTTTACTGAAATTTGCAAAAGATTTAGTAAAGCACTATTATGGCTTATGCATATATAAGTATAATGAATAGAGTAGTTTTCCTATCCTCTATAGCTACAGCTGCTTCTTTCAATCACATATACATCTTTCCAGTCTAGCTTCATTTTGCGAACACTTGTTCTTTTATAAAAAATGAGTTATAATTAATTCATAGAAATGCAAAGATTGGTGATGAAGTATGGAAATAGGTGAAAAGTTAAGAATTTTATCTTCTGCAGCCAAATATGATGTATCTTGTTCATCTTCCGGCTCAAATAGACATTCAAAAAAAGGCAATCTTGGTTCAGCCAATGTAAGTGGTATATGCCACAGTTTTACTCCAGATGGACGGTGTGTATCTCTGCTCAAGATACTTTTAACAAATTGCTGTATATATGATTGTTCTTATTGTATCAATAGAAAATCCAATGATATCGAAAGAGCTTTTTTTACCTGCGATGAAATTGTAGATTTGACCATGAATTTTTACAGACGTAATTATATAGAAGGCTTGTTTTTAAGTTCATCAATTGTGAAAAATGCTGACTTTACTATGGAACTACTTACAACTGTTGCTTATAAACTAAGGAATGAACATAACTTCAGGGGTTACATTCATATGAAAGCAATTCCCGGAGCCGACAAGGACCTTATAAAAAAGGCAGGTTCCCTTGTAGACAGAATGAGTGTAAATATAGAACTTCCATCAGCAAAATCCCTTAAATTATTGGCACCTGAAAAAAATAAGCACGATATTTTTAAACCTATGGGTGACATCAAAAATAATATTATTGCAAATAAGTATGACCGTAGAAAATATAAAAATTCACCTATATTCGTGCCTGGAGGACAAAGCACTCAGCTTATTGTGGGAGCTACAAAAGAAAATGATTTAAATATACTGAATTTAACAGAAAATTTATATAACAAATTTGATCTAAAAAGAATTTACTATTCCGCATATGTTCCTGTTAATAATAATCCCAATCTTCCAGATATTAAAACTCCACCTACTTTAAGAGAGCATAGGCTATATCAAGGTGATTGGCTGCTGAGGGTTTATGGATTTAAATCAGAAGAATTATTAAATGAAAAAAACCCTAACTTTGATATCAACTTTGATCCTAAAACAACCTATGCCTTAAATAATATTCATCTATTTCCTGTTGAAATAAATAAGGCTCCTTATAACATTCTTATAAGAGTTCCTGGGATTGGGATACGCGGTGCACATAAGATAATAAGTGCCCGTAGAATTGCTTCACTAGACTTTTTTGACCTAAAAAAACTTGGCATAGTTATAAAAAGAGCACAATATTTTATTACTTGCAAAGGCAGATACTATGGAGCTGTGAAATTTGATGACATGCTAATTAAGAAAGCTCTTTCTCCTAAAGTTGATTTAAATTCAATAGATAAGGGAAAACAATTAAGTTTCTTTGATAATATAGATAATTTAACTATCCCTAAATTTTCATCGAATAATAAACTGCTTTTGTTAAATGATAAGTCCACCTCAATTACTGGTGAATTATAGGAGGTTCTGTCTTGAAAGAATATATATATGATGATACTTTTGAAGGGTTGCTTACAGCTATCTTCTATGCCTACAGTTGCAAAGAAGCTTGTATCATAACAAAATCCAGAGACTATATACCTTCATTTCTCAATGAAATTTTGAATATTTCAACTGAGTACGATAAATCTGATAGAGTTTATAAGAGCATCATAAAAAAACTTAACAGAAAAGTTTTAACAAATATTTATTACTTATGTCTTTGTGGAATACCAGATTCCAGTTCTATTGCTTTAAAGTATCTTAAACTTTGCTATAAATATGGTACAAATATTAATTTAGCTAAAAATAATGATATTATAATTTTAGTTGACAAGTATACTAGGAAAGTTACTGCTGAAGCTCATAACTTCAATGGGTTTGTAAGATTTAAGGAAATAGCACCCTTAAGTTTTTATGCTCCTATAGAACCTGATCATAATATTTTACCATTGATACTCAATCATTTTACAAAAAGATTTTCCGATCAGAATTTTATAATTCATGATTTAAAAAGAGAACTGGCAATCATATACAACAAAAAGACAGCTATCATAACTGAATTTAAAAAGGAAGACGCTAAAATTTTAAACTCAGCAGATGGCAAATTTGAAACTCTTTGGAAAACCTTTTATAAATCCGTCAACATAGAAGAACGTAAAAATTTAAGGCTGCGCAGCCGCTGCATGCCTAAAAGATATTGGTCTCATCTTACAGAATTTAAATAATAAAGTATATTTTCACAACACATTCAAAGTCTATATTCATATAAAGAACACTACCTGCAAAGCAGGTAGTTACAAGTGCTGACTTTGTAAATCCACTTGGAAAGTTTAATCCATTGATTTTACACTGTTACTAATTCACTAGCAATACTGCTTATAGCTTCATCCACAGAAGAAAGTCTCTTCTTTTCTTCAATTATTTGTTCAGAGGCTGAAACAGAATACGAAGCTGTATTGTTCACTGATTCAGCTACATTTTTCATGCAAGTAGATATTTTCTCCGATTGCTCCGACTGTATACTTGATTTTTCAGCTATGTACTCAATTCTTTTATCTACTTTTTCAATTTCCTCAGTTATTCCCATTATTCTTTCGAGTGTCCTTTCGGAGGCGTCTACACCATCTTTAATTCTTTCTTCGGACACCGTAATTGCTTTTAATATATTACCTGTTTCCTGGCCTATTTGTTGTACAAGAGTATTAATATCCATTGTTGCAGTCTTTGACTGCTCTGAAAGTTTCTTTACCTGATCCGCTACTACTGCAAAGCCTTTACCCTGTTCACCTGCTCTTGCCGCTTCGATTGCTGCATTCAACGCTAAAAGGTTTGTTTGTTCCGACACCTGATTTATAAGATTGACTATATCTACAATCCTTTTTGTTGAATCATTCAGTCTTGTCATCAGACTAAAAACATTTCCTGATGAATCTGAAATGTCTTTTACTATATCAGTAATATTATTAACTAGTTTCTCTCCACTCTTTGTCTCTTCTTTCATTTTTAGACTCAATGACTTTGTCTCACAAACAACATCATTTATGATTTTTGCGGATTTCATCAAGTCATCAACATCTCCTAAAACTTCTTCTAATGTTGATGAATTCTCCTGAGCATTAGCTGAAATACCACTAAGTTGAGAAGATGCACTTTCCATGCTAACTTTAGCTTCTTCAAATGCATGTGTAAGATTCTTAAGCAAATTACTAAGGTCATATTCCTTCTCAAGAGATTTTGCAAAACCCACTGCACCGATACATTTTCCATCTTCATCTCTTACAGGAAAGGTTACAGCCTTGAAAGGAAAACCATAAACATGTTCTGGTACTATTTGGCAGACTATTCTATTTTCACTTACTGTCTTATGTAGTGGATCATCTTTTGGCACATCCTCTCCAGTCTTAATGTCTGCAACCATCTTATCTCCAGGAAAATAGCCAAGAAATTTTTGGCTATCCATCAAACAGACCATGACATCTTCCTGTATTATTTCTTTCAAGTTAGGAAGTACCATCAAATAATTTCGATAAATACCTTTTGTCGATGAGAAAATCATAAATAACATACCTCCATTTCTATACATAACTTTTAATAAATATGTTTAATAAATTATATCACAGATTAAACCATTTATTTTGAGTAAAAACTATTTAATTCTATAATTTTCGACAGAATTATACTCTTATATGTATATTACTTAGCTGATTCCAAAATAACATCTGTAAAATTCAAATAATGAAAACTCTCTAAATTGTTTTGGACTTATAAGACTAGTGGATGAAACTGGATCTGCAAATCCAATAGATACACCTAACTTAGACACTTCATCTATATATCTATTATTACATTCTGCTATATAACTACTACCCCAGGGGTGCAAATACCTATCCTTGTTTTGAAACTAAAGCTTCTTTTGTAATTTTAATGAACTCATGACATGCCTTTGTTATATAATCTCCTTTTCTATAAGCCACAGCAAGTATGAAGTTTATGTCATCTATTAAAAAATAGTTCTTGTAATTGTTTGTGTTAAAAAACCTTATTACACTTTCTGGGACTAAGGTAAAGCCCATACCTGCATTTGCAAGATTATATGCAGTATCAATATTTCTAGTTTCAATAAGAATATTAGGTTCAAATTGTGCACGTTTAAACAATTCATCTGCAATAAATCTTATTCTATGCCCTGGTTTTATTAGGATGAATTTTTCATTCTTTAAGCAGGTGAAGTCGAACTTTTGCCTTTTTTCAAGCTCTGCATTATATCCAGGAGGAGCTATTAGAAATACCCTTTCAATTGATATAGGTTCATATACTATACGACTATCTTGTGTTGGTAAATGCATAATGGCAATATCAATTTTTCCTACTATTAGTAGTTCTTCTAACTGTCTTGCAGAATGTCCTTCAATAACAATTTCTACATTCGGAAATTTTTTATAAAATTTAGGTAGAACCAAAGGTAAAATATACCTTTCTGTAGGGACTGGAATACCAATTGTAATACGCCCTTTTTTTGAATCTGATATATCATAAAGTTCCTTCATTAAACGTTTTTTTGAATTAAGAATATTTTTAGCTGTTTCAATGTATTTTTCTCCTGCAAAAGTTAAAGTAAGAGGGCTTGTAGATCTATCAAATAGTTTTACTTCTAATTGTTTTTCCAATCTCATAATATACTCACTTAAAGATGGTTGTGATATATAAAGTTTTTTTGCGGCTTTAGAGAAGCTCTTTTCTTCTGCTATAGCTATTACATATTCTAATTGATGAAAATCCATAGTAATAAAATCCTCTCTTTATATGAATTTTAACTCATTAAATTAAACCATTATAGCATTATCCTATCAATTATATAACATTAATAGTATTATTCAAATAACATTATTGAATTTATAATAGACTAAGAGTATTAATAAAAAGTATACAGAGAGTCCCGTATATTTAGTTTTTACTGAAAAATTTGATGCAGTATAAGAGGTAATATATCATGAAACTAATATCAAAATTAAACAGTACATTTTCTGCTCTTAAGCATAGAAATTTTAGATATTTTTGGACAGGGCAGTGCATTTCATTAATGGGCACATGGATACAAAGAACAGCACAAGCATGGCTTGTATATAGTATTACAAAGTCAGCATTTCTTTTAGGATTATTGGGAGTTTTTCAATTTGGACCTGTATTTTTATTTTCACTGTTTATTGGCGTTTTTATAGATAGATTTTCCAAGAAAAAACTGCTTATATTAACTCAGGTTATTTTTATGGTACAATCACTTGTATTAGCTTATTTAGTATGGATACATGTGGTTAAATATTGGCACATTGCTGTACTTGCAGTGATTTTTGGATTTGCCCAAACTATTGATTTACCAGTAAGACAATCATTTTACGTTGAACTCGTAGGAAAAGAGGATTTAATGAATGCAATCTCTTTAAATTCTACAGTTATTAATTTGGCAAAGATTGTTGGACCTTCTATTGCTGGTATCTTGATGGTGAAACTCGGTACTACTACCTGTTTCTTTATTAATGGAATAAGTTTTATACCTGTTATTTATGGAATATGTAGAATAAAAGTTAAAGAGAATAAGTTAAAGAAAAATAATCAGAATGTAATAAAAGAAATTAAAGATGGTATTAAATACATAACAGACAATGATATTTTAAAATTTACAGTTCTACTTATGATTATAGTATGTGTGTTTTCAGCAAATTCGGAAGTTATAATACCGGTATTCACAAGTGAAATACTAAAAATGGGTGCAAAAGAGTACAGCTTTCTTTTATCAGCATTTGGTGTGGGAGCCTTAAGCGGTGCAATTTTTATGGTACTAAGAAGTAAGCATGGACTTAGCAAAACCATACAAATTGGAGATGCAATATTAATATCAATAGTTCAAATATTTACATACTTTTTTAGGCAATATTATATAGTTGCTATTTTGATAGTGTTTATAGGATTTTTCTATCTGACATTTTTAAATATGTCAAATTCTATCTTGCAGCTTAATATAACAAATGAGTATAGGGGACGAGTTATGAGCATATATTCTTTAGTTACTTCAGGTTCTGCTCCTATTGGGAATTCATTTGCAGGTGCCGTTATGCAGCAGGCAGGTGCAGGCTTTGGATATTTTACATGTGGTATATTTACACTACTACTAACAATTGCTTTATTAATCATGAAAAGCAAATCCAAGAATAGAATTTAAATAGTAAAAAGCTATACAAGTATTCATAAAATCGGTAATATAATATTAGAAGAAAAACAACTTTATATTTAAATCAGTGTCGAGTTAACCACTTTGAATATACTCATTCAAAGCGGTTTTTTTGTTTTCTAAGGGGGATTTTATTATGGAAGCATTACTTTTAAAAAATATTGGAACTGTAGTAACATTTAATGACAAAGATGAAATACTTGAAAATGTAGACATATTAGTAAAAGGTCCAAAAATCACTTCAATAGGTAAGAAACTTAGTGTACCTGATAAGACAGACATAATAGATTGTACCAATCTTGTAGCTTTGCCTGGATTTGTAAATACCCATCACCATTTATATCAAACCTTATTTAGAGGAATAAAAGAAGTTCAAGAAAAACCACTTTTCCCATGGCTTATTGGATTGTACGAGTTTTGGAAAAACATAACTCCCAACGCAGTATATTATGGTGCTTTAGTTGGTTTTAGTGAACTATTAAGAACCGGATGCACCTTAACTTCAGATCATCACTATGTGTTTCCAAACAATCAGCCTCAAACTTTAATAGATGATGAAATTAAAGCAGCAAAAGAAATAGGAATTCGTTTTACTGCCACAAGAGGTTCCATGTCTTTAGGACGGGACCAGGGAGGACTTCCTCCAATGACAGTTGTTCAAGAGGAAGATAAAATATTAGAGGATAGTGATAGACTTATAAGCAAGTATCATGATGTAAATGATTATGCAATGACAAGAATCGCACTAGCACCCTGCTCACCATTTTCAGTTACGAAAGAGTTAATGCTTGAAACGAAGGATTTAGCTAGAAAAAAAGGGGTTATGATGCATACTCACCTTGCAGAAACGCTGGATGAAGAGAATTTTTGCATTGAAAAATACGGGAGAAGACCTTTTGAACTTATGGAGGAACTTGAATGGGTTGGCTCTGATGTTTGGTATGCACATGGTATATATCTTAGTGATGCAGAAATAGATAGATTAAACGGAACAGGTATTGCACACTGTCCTTCATCCAATATGAAACTCAGCAGTGGAATCTGCAGGACTTCTGATATTGTTCGAAAAGGTGGAAAAATAAGTATAGGGGTTGACGGAAGTGCTAGCAATGATGGTTCTAATATGTGGGAGGAAATTAGACGTGCCTATCTTCTAAATCATTTAAAGTATGGAACAAAAGGACTTAATGCTTATGAAATGTTAAAGATTGCAACAAGAGGTGGTGCAGATGTGCTTGGAAGAACTGATACTGGAAGGCTAGATAGAGAAAAAGCTGCAGATATAATATTATTTGATCTTAGTGGAGTTGAATATGCAGGATGCCATGATCCACTTGTTTCGCTAGTATGCCTTGGAAACTCAAGTTATACAAAAATGACCATTGTTAACGGAAAAATAGTTTCAATAGATGGAAAACTTATTACCATGAATACAGATGAAATAGCAAAAAACGCCCATAAAATTGCTCAAGATATAGTTAAACATGAAAGAGAAAATAATCTGTAAGGCAAGGAACACCGATTAATAATAAACTTTGCTATAAGTATAATACAAAAGTTACTAACGAAACTCACAAATTCATTGGATTTGTAAGATTTAAGGAGGTAGAACCCTTAAATAGAATTCCTATCTGCGGAACCTGCCTCCTTGTCTGATAAAAAATATCCGTCGCATCTTTGACTTGCTATTTTCTTTCAAATGCCTTATAAAAAGGTCTTGTAGTCATCGTAATTCTTTTTTAAAAGTTCCGGAGTGTTTAAGCCATATGGACATTTGCTCATACACTTGTTACAGTGAATACAATCCTCTATTTTTTTCATCTTCTCCTGCCATTCTTCTGATAAGTAAACATTCTGCGGTGCCCGTCGGAGAAGAAGACTCATCCTTGCACAATCATTAATTTGAATCCCAGCAGAACAGGGCATACAGTACCCACATCCACGGCAGAAATCTCCTGATAATTCTTTTCTGTCATGTTCAATCTGTTTTTTCATATTCTCTGTCAAAACTGGTGGATTATCATTATAGGACAAGAATTCATCTAGTTCACTCTCACGCTGTATACCCCAAATTGGAGCAACATGTTGAAACTGTGCAAGATATGCATATGCCATGGCAGAGTTTGTAATAAGTCCTCCTGATAAAGCTTTCATTGCAATAAAACCCATATTATTTTTCTTGCATGCTTCCACAATTTCTATATCTGCATTGCTTGCAAGATAAGAGAATGGGAATTGCAGCGTATCATATAAATTTGATTCTATTGCCTCTTTTGCTACTGCCAATCTGTGATTTGTAATTCCAATAAAACGAATTTTTCCCTGTTTCTTTGCCTCAATCATTGCATCATAAAGTCCCGATTCATCGCCAGGTTTTGGACAAAACGCAGGATTATGAAACTGATAGATATCAATATAATTTGTCTGAAGATTTTTAAGACTCTGCTCTAAATCCTTCCAAAAATCATTCGCATTTTGTGCTGCTGTTTTTGTGCTTATAGTAATCCTATCTCTTATGTAAGAAAAGGCAGCTCCAAGCTTTTCCTCACTGTCTGAATACGCTCTTGCAGTATCAAAATAATTGATACCATTATAAAATGCCTTCTGCAATAAGTATACGGCATCTTTCTTTGAAATACGCTGTATTGGAAGTGCCCCAAATCCATTTTTGCTTACAACTAGTCCAGTTTTTCCTAATGTTACAGTTTGCATATTATCGTCACCCTCCTTAAAACCCTAGATAATATTATACACTATTACTAATAAAATATTATGATTGATTTTCCAATACATCATTTAGAAGTTCTTTAAATGTAGTATTGTATTTGCTGAAAACCAAAATAAAATCACTGCAAGTCTGATATTGGAATAACTGGTTTTGGATTTTCAGAATGCTCTCCAATAATTTTCTCCATCCAAATCATATCATACCAGTTTCCAAACTTGTATCCACACTTTGTAAAATGTGCAACTTTCCTGTATCCTAAATGCTCATGAAAATACATACTGGCATTTGTAAGATATGCATTATCGGTAGTTGTATAGGCTATACACGCATTCAAGTTAATGATATTTTGTCTCTTTAATATTTTTTCCAAAGCTAAATACAATTTTTTTCCTACACCTTTACCTCGACAGTCCTGACTTAAATATATAGTAGTTTCAACAGCCCAATCATATGCAACTCGTTCCTTAAATGATGAAACATATGCATAACCAATAATCTGATTGTTATCTACCGCTACTATGTATGGATATTTTTTTAATATGTTATTAATTCTCTCAGTAAATTCTTCAATAGATGGAACATCATATTCAAAAGAGATTGCACTATTCCTAACATAAGGCTCATATATATCCAAAATTTCTTTTGCATCTGCTTTAGTTGCCATACGCATTGTAACATTTGTCACCGCTTTACCTTCTCTCATAAAATATTAATTTGCAATAACGATCATACCAAACCTTCCACCCATAATTATAATTTAAACCTTTGTACAAGTTCATTAAGTTTCTGAGCACTGCATGCCTGAATTTGTGATGTTTTAGCCGCCTGTTCAATTCCCTGTGTAGTTTCATTTATACTTTCTTTTATCACAAATGCATCTTCTGAAGATTTCTGAGCTACTTCTGCCATATTCTGTGCTGCTTCACTCACCTGATTCATGGTTGCAGTAAGTTCTTGTGACATAGCCGCAATTTCTTCCGACGTTTTACTTACAAATTCAGCCTCACTATAATATTGATTGCCCATATTTCCAAAAGCTTTAAATTCTTTACCTACATCTTTATATACAAAATCCAATATATCATTGCTGTTCAATGACAGGTTTTTAAATGCTTCATGTACCTTTGAAATAGTGTCCTGAATACCAGTTGTTGCTTCTGAAGACTGCTCCGCAAGATTTCTTACTTCATCTGCAACTACAGCAAATCCCTTCCCTTTTTCTCCAGCTCTTGCTGCTTCTATTGCTGCATTTAATGCAAGTAAATTTGTCTGCTCCGCTATACTCGATATCGTATCAGCCATAATTTTTATGTTTTCTACTACTTTACCATCTTCAATTGCCTTCAATGTTTTTTCTCTTTTTTCATTATAGACTTTTGTTGTTTGTTCGATTGCCCTGTTACCACTTTTCTGTACGGTTAAAGCATGCTCTTTTGACTGGTTTGCACTATTACTTCCATCTAAAGATTTTTGTGAAAGCTCACTTATACTCGAATTTACCTCCTGAATAGATGCTGTAATTTCTTCAGTAGATGCACTTGTTTCTTGTGCTCCAGATGCAATATCGTCCACAGCATTTTGCATGTTTTCAGTTTTAGAATAAAGCTCCTCAACAGTAGCAGATAATTCTTCGCTGGCTGCACTCATATCCTGAGAATCTTCCATTATATTCTCAATAAGATTTTTTATATTGTCTCTAGCATTTGTAAGCGCAACTACAGTTTCTCCAAATTCGTCTTTTCTAGCCATTGAAGATTTATATGATAAATCATATTTCTCTAATTTATGTGCAAAATTAAGTATGTCATGAAGTACCTTGTTTATGTCATTTGATGTAAGCAATCCTATCAATATCGCAAGGCCAAATCCAAAAATTACCAATATAGTCATTATTACACTTGACATATTATATAATTTTATATCGTCTTGATTATCGTTTTTTGCATAATTGAGATTTAAGTTTATTAAATCATTTAAACTTTTAGACATATTTTCTCTCATAGGTGTAGCTTTATTTAGCAATTCACTTTCTGCAGATTCGTAATCCTTTTTTGATGAAAAATTATTGATATTTTTAACTTCATCATTATAACTTTTCAATTGACTTTTAAATGTTTCCCACGCACTCTTTTGTGAAGTATCCATTTGAAATGTATCAAAAGTTTTAATATATTCCGCATTATTGCTTTCTTTTTCATTTATATCTTTTTCAGCATCTTGCCTTTTTGTATCGCTCTTTTGATAAACCATTTTTAAAGTATCTGACCTTATATCAGATAAATTCCTATTCATATCGGACAACTTATAAACAATCTGCATATTTTGATTATACATGTTTTGGGAATTATTCGAAACCTTCTTTAAAGATATTGTTCCTACTATTCCTACAATTAAAATCAATGTAGCTACAATTAAATAGGAAATAAGTAATCTTACTTTTACTCTTACATTTTTCAATAAGTTCATTAGAGACCCTCCTCATATTAAACAAAATGAATATTTTGTATAGAAAATAATATATTCATGCCTATTTGCTATTTTTTTATTTTGATATTATTCCATAAACTGAAAATTATGACATATATTATTCCATTTTATTTAAAATAATAGTAATATTTTGATATTTTTTTTATAATCAACGGATTTTACTTAATAATATGTTATAATATGTTATAATTTATTAGTCAAAATATTCATAATGTATAGTTATTTTAAAAAAGGGATTTAATTAGCTGATAATAGATTAAACATAGTCTATTTATTTTTAGAAGTAAAAAATTTTCAAAAATTACATTAAGAAAATTACTATACAGCTGATTCCATTGAATGTGTTTCTGGACTTACTTTCAATGCAGCACAATTGTGGGCAGACCGCGGAGAAGAACAGGTTGTTGAAAATACTCGTGAAGTTTACCCTGGCCTTTATGTATCCGGTATGGCTGCTAATGCAACTTTTGGTGGTCAAAGAATGGGACCAATTTTGGGTGGTATGTTAATTTCAGGACAGAAAGTTGCCCAGGAGTTAATAAAGAAAATTAAAAATTGTTAACATATGGACATGCATAGGTTAATTAATTTATTTGATATTTAAAATAAAAATGTATCCTGCAGGATAGACACAGAAATGATATCGTGTATAATCTTACAGGGTACTCTTATCTGATGACTACCTACTGTAACACTCCCACTAAGTAAGATTCATTAATATTTAGTCAATAACCTTAGATATCATTTTCTCAAATGTCTTATCAGATAAGATTTCATTTGTAACAAATTCGCCATTATAAAACAAACTATATGTAGTAAATGGTGCTGGAGACATTCTTGCTTCTTTAGTTGATTCAAATCGGATTGATTTAAAGGCAATTTTTTTCTCCGAAGCAACCTTTTCAATAATAGGCACATACTTTGCAGTAAATGGACACTGATTTGAATAATACAAAACAAAACCTTGTTCTTTAATTGAAGGTACTTTTATATGCTTCATAAAACATGGTTTAGGTGCATTTTGACTAAATGGGAAATAAAATAATTCATAGAAAGGCTCTGAAGTATCAGCCAATTGAAATTTCTTATATTTTAAATACTTAGGATCTGAAATATAGGGAATTTTCTTTTTAGCAGACAATATGACTAACCCTAATTTTCCTTTTTCCCTGCTATCAGAAATACAGGCATTCAAAAGTTCATTTGAATATCCTTTCCCTTTAAATCGCCCTGATACCCACAGGCAGTCAATAAACATATAACCCTTTGCCTCAATAGGACACCATGCATTTTCTGATGGCACATATTCTATAAAACACTTTCCCCTGACATTTCCTTTTAAAAATACCAGCCCTTCTTTAAAACGTTTCTTCAGCCATTCTTTTTTTGAAACAACCTGGCAATCTTTATTGCTTGAAATTGCACAGCAAATATGTTCTTCATCTATGTTTTCTTCCGTAACCTTTACTAATTCCATTTTAGCACCTTCCTATGTTTTATTTTACCATACAATATATCAAAAATAACATGACAACTGCATGTCATGTTTGATAATTATATTTCTATAAGTTCATATTTTCTGCACAATCAAGAGTATAACTTGATCTATAGTAAATGGAAATATATACTATTTATTAAAAGTAGAAAATCGCCCTAAATTGTGATATATTGTTAATAAAATATTTCACAAAATTATGAGAGAAGGAATTATAAATGGAAAAAATTTTTCAATCATTGATTAATACTGCACCAGTCATAAGTGAAGCACTTGAGGGAAATACAGTTATCACAATTTGGGACAAAGAAAAATGTATATATGCTCTAGACAGTAAAAATAAAAAATCTACTGTAAAAGTCGGTGACAAATCCGATATGAATCTCATGAAAAATACTGGTGCCAATGATACCATTTTTAATAAAAAAGAAACATTTAGAGCTGTATTTAATAAAAATGAACATGGTATAGATGCTAAAGTTACCATAATTCCCGCAATTAATAAAGATGGCCAAGTTGTCGGAGTATTAATTTTATCAACAGATATAGAAGACCTCATAAAAATTAAAAAGTCCACATCAGAATTAAAGAGTTCTCTTCAAGAAACAACCTCAAGTATATCAGAAATTACTAACGATGCTGTTAAATTGTCTGAAAAATTAAATTATATTATAGAAAATACTGAAGTAACAAAAAAACTAATAACCGAAAGCAATGAGGCTATTAACTTAATTGAAAGCATATCAAAACAATCTAATCTTCTTGGACTTAATGCTGCAATAGAGTCTTCAAGAGCTGGAGAATACGGAAAGGGTTTCTCCGTAGTAGCAGGAGAAATGAGAAAATTGGCATCAAATAGTAGTGAATCTTCCAAAAAGATCTCTTCAGCACTTGTTGAGATGAACAACAATATGAAAGTAATAATAGATACTATAAATGAACTAGGCCAAATAGCCACAACTCAAGCCGCTTCATTAGAAGAAGTATCTGCAACAATAACACAAATCACTGAAAATTCACAGATATTGGTTGATAATATGAAGTTAAATTAATATGAGTTGAAAAACCTAAGTTTACTTTTTCTCAATTTTGTGATTAACTAATAATGCATCGCCTTTGTATGGTATAAGGCGATGCATTATATATAAAATACAGTATGCTGTCCTTTTATCCGATGACTACCTGCTCTAATACTCCCACTTCTCCAAGCGGTCGTAAAGAGCAGCTGCGTCCCTGGATAACGATTTCTAAGCATCAGGTGGAGTCAAAACTCCATCTGATGCCAAGAACTCTGTTTATCCGATGACTACAGCATAACTATCTAATAATTCTTACCATCACAACCCCATCGATTGCCTTAATTTTTTCCAATACTTCGGAAGTTACATTACCATCAACATCTATTATATTATATGCAATTTTTCCCTTATGACTATTTAACAGACTGGCAATATTTATTTCATTTTGTGCTAATATAGTTGTTACCTGTCCAACCATATTAGGAACATTGATATTTCCAACTAAAAGTCTTATGTGACCTTTGTACTCTAGATCACAATTTGGGAAATTTACTGAATTTTTAATAGTACCTCTTTCAAGAAAATTTCTAAGTTCCTCTACCGCCATAGCTGCACAATTTTCCTCTGACTCAGGCGTTGAAGCTCCTAAATGAGGAATTGTAATAATATTATCATTTCCTATTAATTCATCCTCCGGAAAATCTGTAACATAGCAACTTACAGTGCCATCTTCTATTGCTTCAAGTAAATCTTTATTTACAACTAGTCCACCTCTTGCTATATTTATTATTTTCATACCTTTTTTCATAATTGCAAACTTTTCTTTATTAATCATACCTTTTGTATTATTATTTAATGGAACATGAATAGTAATATAATCTGCTTCAGCAAGTAAGTTATCAAAATTCGTCTCTTTTTCTACCTTTCGAGAAAGATTCCATGCTGAATCTACAGATATGTATGGATCATACCCTATTACCTCCATACCAAGTGCAAGTGCATCATTGGCAACTGCTGCACCTATAGCACCCAGCCCTATAATTCCCAGCTTTTTTCCTTTAATTTCCGGGCCTTGAAACTGGCTTTTTGATTTCTCCACTAACTTTACAACATCTTCACCTTTTCCTTTAAGAGACTTAGTCCAATTTATTCCTCTATATATCTTTCTTGAAGAAAGAAAGAGAGATGCTAAAACTAACTCTTTAACACCATTTGCATTAGCTCCTGGGGTATTAAATACAACAATTCCATTTTCAGAACATTTGTCTATTGGTATATTATTAACTCCAGCTCCTGCCCTTGCAATTGCTTTAAGACTTTGAGGAAGTTCGGCATTAAGTAAATTGAAACTTCTAAGAAGAATTCCGTCTGGATTATCGAAATTTTCCCCAATCTCATATAAATCATTTGGCATTGTATTAAGTTTTTCTTGTGAAATGTTATTGTACTTCTGAATTTTAAACATTTAATTGCCCCCTATATCGTTTATCTGATGGCTTCCTATTGTAACACTCTCACTAAGTAAGATTCATTAATAGAAAATAGCTTGACCATTTGTCAGATTTATTATTATATTATCAAAATTCAAGCATTTGGGCAACTCTACTATAATACAAATGATGAATTATTTACTCAACTTTCACAGTTTAAAAATATTACGAAGCGAAGCTTCTCAAGTTAAGAATTAATAATGAAAAATTAATAGTGAAGGATGATTTTTAGATGTCGCAAAAAATCTTTAAATTTATATAAAATAGCAATGTTTTGCCTTAGAAAACGAGTGATGAAAAGCTTAATCAAAGATTTTTTGTAGTATAACGAAAAAAAATCTACATTAACTATTAATTCTTCACTCTTAACTATTAACTAAAAAAGTTGCTTCGCAATTTTTTTATATTAAGTCAAAATTTTATATGTACGAAAGTTGAGTTATTTATTTATACTACTATAAATTTAACCTATATTTAAGGTTACAATGTTATCTTTTATATTAGAAATTGAAAATAACTATTTCAGCAAGGAGGAATACATAATGCAGCAGTCTAAATATGACATTAAATGTAAAACGCTGTTACCTGAACATGAATTCTATAAAGAATCTTATATACTATTAGAAGGAACAATTATTGAAGTTATCTCCAGATTGGATATTATTCGAAAATACAAAGTAGCAAAGCAATGTAAAGATCCCATTGAGCACTGTAAGGCCAGAATTAAGTCAGCTAAAAGCATGAAAGAAAAGTTGGTGCGAAAAAATTTACCTGTTACGGTGGAGAGTGCTTTAAAGGAAATCCATGATGCAGCTGGTATCCGTGTTATCTGTCCATTCTTAGATGATATTTATTGGATTGTAAACATGCTAAAGAACCAGCAGGATATTAAGATTATTAAGGAAAAGGACTATATTCACAATCCGAAACCCAATGGCTATCGTAGTTATCATATGATTTTACAAGTACCATTACATCTAGAAAACCGGGTTGAAATGGTGTACTGTGAGATTCAAATACGTACTATTGCAATGGATTGTTGGGCAAGTTTAGAGCACCAGTTAAAATACAAAAAAAACATTTCTAATGAGAAGATGATTATTAATGAATTAAAACGGTGTGCAGATGAAATTGCTTCAACAGATTTAAATTTGCAGACTATTTCAGATATGATAAATGAAATACAATATTAGGGATTTTCAAAGAAATAACCAGTCAGTATGCTAGCCTATTTTTTATCATACTGCGTCGGTAGAACCCTTAGATAGGATTCACTATCTGCGGAACCTACCTCCTTGTCTGATAAAAAATATCCGTCGCATCTTTGACTTGTTAGTTTCTTTCAAATCCCTTAAGATGGAGAAGATATATTATGAGAGTTTTACTTGCGGAAGATGAAAAAGAATTGTCAAATGCATTGGCTGCCATTTTAAAACATAACAATTATTCAGTGGATGCTGTGTATGATGGAGCAGACGCTTTAAAATGTGGATTATACAAAAGTTATGATGTGATTATCTTAGATATTATGATGCCAAAGATGAATGGACTTGAAACATTGGGAAATTTAAGGAAAGAAGGAATACATACACCGATTTTGATGCTTACTGCAAAGGCTGAGATTGAAGACCGAATTCTTGGACTAAATACAGGAGCAGATGATTATTTGAGCAAACCTTTTGCTATGGGTGAATTGCTGGCCAGAGTTCATGCTATGACCAGACGAAAGAGTGAATTTACACCAAGCTTAATTAAAGTAGGAAATATTAGCCTCAACAAAGAAAACTATGAATTATCAAGTAAAAAATCCTCTCTAAGACTTGGCAACAAAGAATTTCAGATGCTTGAGATGCTAATGAATAATCCAAAATGTTTGATTTCCACAGAACAGTTTATGGAACGAATTTGGGGATATGATGAGGAAGCTGAAATCAATGTGGTGTTGGTATACATTTCTTACCTGCGTAAAAAGTTGTCATCTTTAGGTGCTAATGTAAAAATTAATTCAGGGAGGGATTCCTTCTATATATTGGAGGAGATTAAATGATTAAAAAATTACAGAGAAAATTCATTATGATTACAATGGGTTCACTGGCTTTGGTTGTATTCATTCTCCTTGGCTCCATTAATATAGTTAACCTTTACCAGATAGATCGTAAAATAAATGGTGCCCTTAGAATTCTTTCAGAAAATCAGGGAAAATTTCCAATATATAAAAAAGGAAAACTGCCACCTAATGAGCAAAGATTTGGTTTTCAAATGAATGCAGAAACTCAGTTTGAAACACGGTATTTTGTAGTAAAGGTCAATAAAGATGGCAGTATCCGAGAAATTGATACAAACCATATTGCTGCTGTTTCTTCAGCCGATGCATCAGGATATGCCAATAAAGTACTACATGGGGGTAAAACTAGTGGATATAGTGACATCTATAAATATATAGTAGTAAATAAACCGGATGGTCTAATGCTTGTATTCATGGATTGTAGAAGTCAGATCCAGATAGCTACTTTATTTTTACTAACTTCTTGTGGAGTTGCACTAATAACCCTTTTGCTTGTGTTTATCCTTGTGTCTATTTTTTCTAAAAAAGCGATTAATCCTATTATTGAAAATATGGAGAGACAAAAGCAATTTATTACTGATGCAGGACACGAGATCAAGACGCCACTTGCAATTATTTCAGCTAATGCAGATGTGCTGGAGCTAACTCACGGTAAAAGCGAATGGATTACAAGTACTCGAAATCAAATTTCCCGTCTTGATAAGCTTATAAAAAATTTACTAACACTCTCAAAGATGGATGAAGGAAATATTACATTGGTGTTTACTGATTTTGATTTGAGTGATTCAGTTTTTGAAACGACAGCTCCATTTGGGACCATTGCAGAAACACAGAATAAAAAGTTTCTAATGGATATTAAGCCAGGAATAAAACTACATGGAGATGAAGATAGTATCCACCAACTCGTTTCTACTCTTGTGGACAATGCTGTGAAGTATACTAATGAAAAAGGAACTATCAAAATTTCTTTATCTGCTGCAAAGAAAAAATCAAAGCTAGAAGTATATAATACAACGGACGAAATTGATAAACAAAACTTAGACAAGTTATTTGACAGATTCTATCGAGCGGACTCCTCAAGATCCAGAGAAACTGGAGGTTATGGAATTGGGCTTTCCATTGCCAAATCCATTGTACAGGCTCATCATGGAAAGATTTCAGTTAGAAGTGAGGATGGAAAATCCATTTGTTTTACTGTTCTAATCTAATTAAAGTATCTATTACTGCTTCTGTAACTTTAAGTCAATGCTTAGAAAGAAAAATTTCCACAAAAAACTTTGAAATTATGTATATTATACCTTAAAATTATGTATATAATATATCAATCATTTTAGAGGAGAATATCAATGTATGGAATTTTATTCGGTATAAGTTTTATAGTTTCTATAACTTTATTAGCTTTTCTGTATAGAATAAGAAATACTGTCATGGGAAAATTATTAATCATAAACACTATACTTGTTTCTTTGTGGCTTTTAATGGAGGTACTTAGCTATTATACAGAAATAGAGAAAGCAGATATCTTATTCCAGAAGATAGAATTTATTAGTACAGTATTTATTTCTCCACTTTACCTGTTAATAATAAATGAATATGCTAATAAAAATAGAAAAAATCTTTACTTTATTTTATTGATTTTTATTATACCAGCATTATCATTATTGTCTTTAACTTCCAACAGCATACCTTATAAATTTATGTCACATGTTAGTATGTCATATATTAGAGGTATTCCCATATTATTGTATGCGCCAAATATTGGATTCTACATTAATCTCATTTATACCTACTGCAGTATTTTAGTAGGATGCTGCATTCTTATGATAAAAGCAATAAAGTCTCCCAAATTATACCGCAGGCAAAGTACATTTATTTTTACAGGTGCAATTGTATCTATCGGAATTAACTTTTTATTTATTAGTGCTAATTTTAAGTCAGTCTTTATAGATGTTACTCCTATTTGCATGCTATTAACATTGATTGTATTATACTTGGGAATGTTTCATATGCCTAAGTTAGTAATAGTGCCAATTGCCAGAGATCTTTTAATAGAAAATATTAAGGACATTGTTATTATAGTAGATTCTTCTAACAAAATAATAGATATCAATCCAGCAGGCATCAAGCTTATAATGTCTTTCAAAAATAAAAAATTTAATATTAAACAAGGTATGAATTTCATAGGAATAAAATTTAATGATCTATTAAAATTTGTACCAGATATAAAACATGTTACTACAGTAAGCGATACAAGCAATGAATATACAATTACTTTTAACTTCAACAATAAAACTTTTTACTATAGAGTATATAAATCTTCTATCTTTGATACAGATAAATCTGAAATTGGCAGATTATTTACCTTTCACAATATAACTAAAATGCAGGAATACACTAATAACCTTAAACAACTAAATGATGAATTATTAATTTCATATAGAATAATCGGCACTGCAATGGAAGGTATATTGATGACAGATGCTTCTGGAAACATTATTAAAGTAAATGATTCTTTTCAGAGAGTATCTGGGTATAAAAAAGATGATTTAATTGGGAAAAATCCTAGAATACTAAAATCCGGGCGTCATGACAAAACCTTCTACTTAAATATGTGGCACAATTTAAGTACTAATGGTTATTGGGAAGGTGAAATCTGGAATAAAAGGAAAAACGGCGAGATATACCCTAAATGGATGTCAATAACCTCTTTAAAAGGATCAGATGGAGCAGTAGAAAATTATATTTCTATATCTACAGACATCAGTAAAATAAAAAAAACAGAAGATAAACTTCACAGTCTTGCCTATTATGATTTATTAACAGGAATACCAAATAGAACTCTCTTCTATGAAAGACTTGAAAGATCACTTATAAGGGCTAATGATAATAAAAAAGCAGTAGCTTTACTTTTTATGGATTTAGATGGTTTTAAAGTTATAAATGATTCTTTAGGTCATGCAGCTGGAGATTTGCTTCTCAAAGAAGTTGCAGCTCGCATTAAATCTAGTATCCGTAAATCTGACACTGTATCAAGGTTAGGAGGGGATGAATTTACCGTAATACTTGAAAATGTAGACAGCCATGAATATGTACAAGCTGTATCAGAAGTTATCATCGATAAAATACTTCTTCCTTATAGTATACTTGGTCGGGAAATAACTTTAGGGGTAAGTATAGGAATAGCATTAGCACCCTATGATGAATCCACTGTTGAAGGATTAATGAGAAAAGCAGATGCTGCAATGTACGATGCAAAGGAATCTGGAAAAGGAAAATATTCTTTTTCTTCAAAAGAAATTGAGAAGAGAAACCAGGAAATTCTCGAAATGCAAATAAGGCTCAATGAAGCACTTCATAACAAGGAATTTAGATTATATCTTCAGCCGCAAACTGCATTTGATGGAAATGAATTTAAAATAGTTGGCGCTGAAGCCCTTATTAGGTGGGAAACAGCAGATGGAAAAATATTTACACCTGATAAATTCATACCTGTATCTGAAAACAATAGAATGATAATACCTATTGGTAATTGGATATTAGAAGAAATTTTTAAAATTGATAGAATACTAAAAAGCAGTGGTATTAATATTAAATTATCCATTAATGTTTCCTCAAAGCAATTTGAAAATAACAATTTAGTTTCAAAAATCAAAGAAATTTTCAAAGAGAATAGTTCTCAAAATATTGATTTAGTAATTGAAATAACAGAGAGTTTTTTGATGCAAAATACTGAGGAAGCAATACAAAACTTGCAGAAAATAAAGGAATTAGGAATCGGTATTTCAATAGATGATTTCGGCACAGGGTTTTCTTCTCTGAGTTATTTAACTCGTTTGCCTGCCGACTATTTAAAAATTGATAAATCCTTCATAGACGATATTGCAAATATAAATCACAAAAATATTACCCCAAGTATTATTTCTATGGCAAAAACTCTTAATCTAAGAACCGTTGCAGAAGGAGTAGAAACTCAAGAACAAATTAACAGATTGATAGATGAAGGATGTGATGAACTGCAAGGGTATTATTTTAGTAAGCCCCTTATTATCAGTGATTTTATCAAATATATAAAGCAATATAATAAAATTTAATTTTCTCCAAGTTATATAGATTGTTAACCCTATAACTTAACTTGTATTCCATATCATAACTAGTTTAGTTTTACAGTTAACTATCTATATATTAACTTAGGACAATTAATATTATACACCGCATGTAGGTTTATTACAATATTAATAAATAATGTGCTTAAACATTATTAATTTTTTAATAATTAAAAGTTTATTATAGTAGTTTTACAATGTAATACAAATTACTACTGCTGCCGAGGCAAAAGCAAATGAAATAAAGGTTCCCATGTATATTACTATTGACGATGCTGATGCAAACTTAATTTCAATTAATAGAATGGCTGGCGCAATTTTAGCTAGTGAAAAAATATCACAGAGTAAAGCATATACTGCCGTTGCACTAAAAATGCCAACTAGTAAACTTACATCTCTCGCTCAGCCAGGATCATCTCTATATGGTATACAAAATAATAGCGATATAATTATTTTTGGTGGAGGTTTCCCTCTACTACTAAATGGTGAGGTTATTGGTTCTATTGGTGTAAGCAGTGGTTCTGTTGACCAAGACATGCAAGTAGCTCAAGCTGCTATGGATGTATACAGTGCAGAATTGAAAAAATAGTTAAAGAAAATAAAATTTTTAAATACAAGAAAAGAAGGCAGCAGCCAGCTATCTTCTTTTTCACTTTCAATTAACTTCTTGTTTAGCAAGTATATAATTGTAATAAAGTAGGTTGCTATTATAGATAGTTTTGTAATTAAAAAAGTTACTGGAGTTTTTTTACTACAGAAAACATAATATTTATGATATGATTGAAAATAATGGACTCTATTTTAGGAGGAAATAATATGGAAAAAGTTAATACAAGTAATAAAAGTATTAGTATGAATACATTAATTAACACCATGTCAATATTTGAGACATTATATGACGTAATTAGGGTAGTAAACCCAGTAAAAAAACAATTATTAGATTTAAAGTTAAACAAGGTTAATGAATTGGAATCTTCTTGTTATAATCTTTGGAGGATGGGAAAAGTATGTAGTAATTGCGTTTCTGGTAGAGCTTATAATGAAAAAGAAACTTTTGTAAAAATAGAGTACACTGGCACAAAAGTCTACATGATCACTGCTATACCAGTTGAAGTTGATGATTTACCAGTAGTTCTTGAACTTCTCAAAGATGTAACTAAAAGTGGAGTCATAGAAAATATAGAAAATAAAGATAGCGACACTATACGCCATGCAGTAAATCATATAAATGAACTAATAGTATTAGATCCTCTTACCCAAGTTTTTAATAAACGATTTATATACGAAAGACTTCCAGCTGACATAATAAAGAGTTTATTAAACAATAAACCATTGTCATTAATAATGGCAGATATAGATTTTTTTAAGAAAGTAAATGACATTTATGGACATGTAGCTGGAGATGAAGTACTTAAAGTAATCGCTTCTATACTTAGTGGTTCTGTTAGAAAAGATGTAGATTGGACAGCCCGTTATGGTGGAGAAGAATTTATAATTTGTTTAAAAAATGCAAGTGAAGATACAGCAGTAAAAGTTGCTGAAAAAATGAGAAAAGCAATAGAAAACACTATAATTAATTATGAAGGTGCCTCTATAAAAGTCACTGCAAGCTTTGGCGTTAAAACATTATTTAATGAGAACCTTAATGAAGAAGATCTAATAAAAGAAGTAGATAAAAAATTATACGAAGCTAAAAATGCTGGAAGAAACAAGGTAATCGCATAATGTGATAGTGTGTCATGTATAAATAATTTTATTCTACACATAATATTGTATGAATTCAACATTAGCCTTCTTCGATTAATTTTTTTACCAGGGATATTTTAAATCCCTGGTTTTTTAATTATCTTTTAAATTACATCAAAAAAGCTTATTTGATCACTTTCTGGAAGGCCTTTTAAGCAGCCAAACTTTTTAAGTAAATCTACAGCAGAATTTCCAATTTTAGCACGTTTCTTTACATCCTCTATAGAGCTGAATTGCTCTTCTCGTGCTGCACTAAATATACTTTCTGCTGCGATATTTCCCATGCCAGATATACTATTTATAGGTGGTCTTAAACCATCTTCCTCTACTATAAATTTGGTAGCATGAGATTTATACAAATCAATTGGTAAGAATTTAAATCCCCTCTCATACATTTCCAGAACTATCTCTAAGTCATCATACATATCCTTATCCTTAGGAGTAGCTTGATTACCCATGACTTGAATTTCTCTCATCTTTTCTATAACCTTTTCTTTTCCAAATATCATAAATTCACTGTCAAAGGCCTTTGCTCTAATAGTAAAATATGCTGCATAATAAGCCTTTGGTATGTGAACCTTAAACCAGGCTATTCTAAATGCCATCATTACATAAGCTGCAGCATGAGCTTTAGGAAACATATATTTTATCTTTTTACAGGAATCTATGTACCATTCTGGTACTTTATGTTCTCTCATTAAAGCTTCATACTCTGCCCATTTTTCAGGCTGCTTCGATACTTTTCCTTTACGTACCAGCTCCATTATCTTAAATGCACTATTTGGCGGCAGACCTTTTTTGATAAGATAAATCATAATATCATCCCTGGTACATATTGCTTCACTTAATGTAACTATTCCATCATCAATTAAGTCCTTTGCATTTCCAAGCCACACATCGGTACCATGAGAAAGTCCTGATATACATATTAAATCAGAAAATGCTTTTGGCATTGTATCTACAAGCATTCCCCTTACAAACTTAGTACCAAATTCAGGAATACCAAAGGTTCCTACCTTAGAATTTATCTGTTCTGGTGTTACTCCTAGAGCTTCTGTAGATGAAAATATAGACATAGTCTCCTTATCATCCATCGGTATCTCATGGGGATTCACCCCAGTTATATCCTGCAGCATTCTTATAACTGTTGGATCATCGTGTCCAAGTATATCAAGCTTCAATAAGTTCTGGTCAATAGAGTGATAATCAAAATGTGTGGTTATAATATCTGAATTAGGATCGTCTGCAGGATGCTGTACAGGGCAAAATTCAAAGATTTCACGCCCCTTTGGCACAACTATAATTCCTCCCGGATGCTGTCCAGTGGTTCTTTTTATACCTGTACAACCTGCTGAGATTCTTGTTATTTCTGCCTTGTTTACTGGAATATTCTTTTCATCAAAGTACTTTTTTACGTATCCAAAAGCCGTCTTTTCTGCTATAGTACCTATAGTTCCAGCTTTAAAGGTTGTGCCTTTTCCAAAAATAACCTCTGTATATTTATGAGCCTTTGCCTGATATTCTCCTGAAAAGTTTAAATCTATATCTGGCTCCTTATCTCCATTGAAGCCTAAAAAGGTTTCAAAAGGTATATCTATACCATCCTTAGCTAGCTTTTCTCCACAAACAGGACACACTTTATCCGGTAAGTCAAATCCATTTTTAACACCGTAATCTGAAAAGTCCGAATACTTGCATTTAGGACACCTATAATGAGGCGGCAGAGAATTTACTTCCGTTATACCGGTCATATTTGCTACAAAAGAGGAACCAACAGATCCTCTAGAACCTACTAGATAGCCATCTTCATTTGATTTCCATACTAGCTTTTGAGCAATAATATACATTACAGAAAATCCATTTTTTATAATAGATTCCAGCTCCCTGTCCAGCCTGGACTGAACAATTTCTGGAAGTGGATCTCCATACAGTTCATGGGCCTTCTCATACGCAATGTCCTTAATAGTCTGTTCACAGCCATCTATATGGGGCGGACATTTCTCCGGTGAAATAGGACTAATTGGATCGCACATATCTGATATCTTATTGGTATTTGTAACTACCACCTCGTAGGCCTTTTCTTTTCCCAAATAGGAAAATTCCTCAAGCATCTCCTCTGTAGTTTTTAAATACAATGGAGCCTGATTATCTGCATCCTTAAATCCCTGTCCTGCTTCCAGTATACGTCTGTATATCTCATCCTCCGGGTCCATGAAGTGAACATCTCCTGTAGCAACTACAAGTTTATTTAACTTTTCTCCCAGGGCTACAATTTTTTTATTAATTTCCTCTAGATATTCTTTACCAGGTACCTGCTCTGTCCTTACTAAATAGTCATTATTTCCTAGAGGCTGAATCTCCAAATAATCGTATCCTTTTGCTAATTCTTCAATTTCCTCATCGGATTTTCCAAGTAGTATTGCTTGATACAATTCACCTTCACTACAGGCACTACCAAGAATTAAGCCCTCAGAATATTTTTTATACAGGCTCTTTAATATACGGGGTTTTTTATAAAAATAATCCAAATGAGAATAAGATACCAGCTTATATAAATTCTTTAATCCCACATAATCCTTTGCTAGTATTATTGCATGGTAAGTTTTAAGCTTTTTATACTCTTCCTTTTTAGCTGCCTCATCACGGCCGTATATATCTATATCTTTAAGGTTTTCTGCTCCCCTTTCTTTTAGCTTTTCAAGCATTACATTAAACACCTTAACAGTAGTTGCCACATCATCCAAAGCTCTATGGGCAACTTCCACCTTTATACCAAGGTTTTTAGCAATTCTCCCTAATTTATAGGTTTTAAAATCAGGGAAGACCTCCTGTGCTAAGGACAAAGTATCTACATATGTAAAATCAAAGTCACACCCTAAAATTCTGGCATTATGCTTTAAAAATCCCACATCAAATTCAGCATTATGTGCAACCAAAACACTATCCTTTATAAAATCTAGCATTTTAGGAAATACCTGCTCTATGGTTTCTGCATTTCTTACCATATCATCAGTTATATTTGTAACCTCTACAACTCTTAACGGAATTGGCTTTTCAGGATTTACAAAAGTGCTGAATGTGTCTATTACCTTTCCATCCTTGATTTTCATGATTCCTATTTCAGTAATTTTTTCTGTTACTGGCGAAAATCCTGTGGTTTCCAAATCCAATACACAATAGGTGGTATCAATACTCTGTCCTTTAGGATTTGTTACAGATGGCTTTTTATCTGGTGCCAGATAGGCCTCAACTCCATATATAATCTTCATATCTGGATTATCTCTTCCTAAAAGTTTATGTGCTTCAGGAAAAGCCTGAACTACTCCATGATCTGTTATAGCAATTGATTTCATGCCCCAGCTCATAGCTCTTTTAATTAAATCAGTAGCACTAGTCATAGCATCCATCTGGCTCATTTGCGTATGCATATGAAGTTCTACCCTCTTTACCTCAGATTTATCTTGCCGCTGAACTTTATTCATGCCTTCTGTTTCAATTATAGTATTGGCAATAATCTCAATTTCCTGAGAAAACTTGCTATATCCTGAGTTTCCAGAAAGCCTAATACCCTTAGCCTTTTTAAGTCTTGATAATACCTCACTGTCTTCACCGGGCTTGCAAAATACCTTACAGGTCATAGAACTTGAACCATCATACAAGTCAAAGGAAATTAGTATTTTTCCACTTCGGAGTTCCTTTGATTCCATATTGGATATTTCGCCCTGTATAGCTATTCTACCCTCATCTGGTGTAATGTCAGTAATTTTTACTACAGGCTCCCTAATACTACTACTTCTGCCAAATATCAAAAATGGATTATTAGCCTTTTTCCTATGAGTTTCTGTTTTCATTTCCTGATTTTTTTCTAAAGGCTTATTGGGCAATTTAGAAACATTATTGCTTCGTATAGCATTAATTTCCTCCTTAATAAACAGCATTTCACTTTCACGTTTATCCTCTTCAAACTTTATTAATTCTTTACTTCCTAATTTATCAACAAAATTTATTTTATATTCTGTACCATACATACTTTTTATAGCCTTAGAGATCTTTTTATCATAATTCATAGATTTTAAAAATTCTGATACTGAAATTTTTAAATTAAAATTTATGGTATTTTCATTCACTTCATATTCACTATTATTTAAGAGTACTGCTCTCAAAGCAGGATGCTTATCTGCTACCAAAAATATAATATTTTTTAATTCATCTTCTATGGGTTTTTTATCCGTATCTTTAGCATACTTTACAGCAATTTTAGAATTCTTTAGTGAAAATCTTTCTCTTATAAATTTATTAAGGCGCTGGATTTCTTTTATTTCAATATACTTATCTGAGTTAATTTTCATTTCTAAAGTTTTAGTTTTTTTACTTAAGGCTACAGATTCTACAATGGCAGCACTTATGTTACCTTCTGTTTCATAATCACTAAAAATTTCATTTATTCTTTTCATACTACTTTTTAACCTTCTCCCCAAAATTTTTAGTATGCTACTATTATATAGGATAATCTTATGCATTGTCATGTAGAGAAAAAGTGTATATAACACCGTTTATCCATTTTCACTACTTTCTTGCAATTATATTATATCCTATCTAAATAGGAAGTTATCATAATTTTATTGTTCCTTTCATCAAAATGAACTTACCTCAGAATTATGATAAGCTTAAAATATCTTCAATATGATATAATATCTACAATAGAATTATGTTTATATTAAAAATTAGTGAGGAGAAATACTAATGGTAAATATGTTGTTTAGCTTATATAATTTTAATGATACTTGGGGGAAAGATGCAGTATCAAAATATATAAATTGTAGTAATAAGGTTCTAATAATTCCATTTTCTTTTAGTGAAAACATAAAAAACAATGTGGATTGGCAAAATGAGTTTGGCAAAGATAATGGCGATCATTATAAATCCATCATAAAACCTTTTTTAAGCTACGGAATCAAGAAAAAAAATATAAACTGCATAAATTATTTTGAAGATACAAAGGAAAATGCAAAAAACAAAATAAAAAATAGTGATATACTATTTTTTACTGGAGGTCTTCCTGATAAAATGATGTACCGTTTAAAGGAGTTTGATTTAGTAAATGAAATTGAAAACTTTACCGGAACAATTATTGGCAGTAGTGCTGGAGCAATGATTCAGATAAAAGAGTATCATATCACTCCCGATGAAGATTACGACACATTCTCATATAATAAAGGATTAAATTTCATTAAAGATTTTGACATTGAAGTTCATTATAAAGGAACAGAAGTACAAAAAAACTATATAAATAAAGTACTAAATGAAAAAACAGATACAGTATATGCAATTAAAAATACCGGCGGAATAATTGTTGATAATAATTCAATTAAATTATTGGGAGACACGCAGACATTTAGTAGATAATTTATCCGATGACTACCTGCTCTAATACTCCCACTTATCCAAGTTGGAGTAAAGAGCAGGTACGTCCCTGGATAACGATTTCTAAGTTTCAGATGGAGAAAAAACTCCACCTGAAACCAAGAACTCTGTTTATATAATCTAAATTTGGCCAAATTAAATTTTATAAATAATTTAAATATTGTTCACAAATCGGAAACAATTGTATATAATATAAATAAGAAATATATTAAACTATTTCTTATTTAACTAAAATGTGGATATTCTGTAAACGTATACTTAGATAAGAATTAATGAGAAGGAAATTTTTGTTTAAGTATAAAATTGATATAAGGAGGTGTATATTGATGGCAAACTTAGGTTCTCTAGGACAAAAATCAATAGAAAAAGATCATACTGTACAGCCACCAACTGAAGAATTAAATAAACTTAATGATAAGCCTGTACAGGAAGATGACATACCACCTGCATTATTAGTTGTGTTTGCAGTTATTCCTATGGCTATATTGCTTATATTATTTACGTTTTTTAATTAGCATCCAATATTTACGATTTAAATATCTGCATTATAAATTTTTTATATAAAAATAAGCACTGGTTTCAGCCAGTGCTCACTTTTATATAATTTAAATTATCAATTCTTTAGCATATGGTAGAGTTTCAATCCATTTACAAAATTCTCGCCATTCTGGTAATCTATGATTCCTTCTCTGGCTATATACACCTTTTAAGCATCTATAATTAGTAGTTAGCCTTGCAGTAAGTTCAAATCCTGCAGGATTTGAGTATAAAAGCTTTAAGTAATCTTCTTTATCCTGAGTTTTATTATATGTATCCTTTAATTCTTCGATAATATCAATAATTCTTTTATCCACATATTCATTATACTGCTTGGATAAATCAAATTTAGATATTCTATGCATTGTACTTTGACTGCTTACGAAAGTGATAAATCTATATCTTTCTAATTCAACCCATGCCTTATTAGTAAATGTTAAATCAAAGGCAACACGTATTCCTGATAAAAATTGATCATGTGCTTCTCCTTTAGGTGATTTAGCCAAACTTTTAACTGTATTTGTAATATCAGAATTACATTTATCTGTATCTACTGCCATAGGATATTTACTTGCTTTTATGCTTTCTTCTAGATCATATACTTTTAAATTCTCTATTTTCATTATTTTACCTTTCATCCTTCCTTAGGCATTTTCAAAGAAATAACTAGTCAGTATGCTAGCCTATTTTTTATCATACTGCGTTGGTAGAACCCTTAGATAGGATTCACTATCTGCGGAACCTACCTCCTTGTCTGATAAACAAAGTTCTTAGCAACTGATGCTTAGAACTTGTTATCCAGGGACATAGCCGCTCTTTACTCACACTTGAAAAAGTGTGAGTATTAGAGCGGGTTAGTCATCGGATAAAAAATATCCGTCGCATTTTTGACTTGTTATTTTCTTTCAAATGTCTTAACTCATATATTCTATACTAAGTTTATCATCTTTTATTAGAACTAACCAGTAACTATATAAAAAAATGATAATTCTATACTCCATAGATTATACTTACTTACCAAAATATTAGCAAATGAAAAATATATTGTAAATTATATTATATTTTATAAAATTAATTCGATAATTTAATGAAATAATTTATAAAGGAGTGTACTATTTATGTCTAATACTATTAATTCTTTACTTTCTTACTTGAATAGTATAAATACAAGTAATCAAGTTTCACAAAATCCAATTTTAGATTCAGATAATTCTTCTGACAATTCAGATAATTTAATTTCTAACTTAAGTTCGGATTCAGTTAAACTTAGTCCTAAAGCATTAAGTGCTTTAAGCTCTTTACAAAATTCTAGCAACAATACATTTAGTTCTGCATTAGATGCCTTAGTATCAAACGGTACCATTACATCGGATCAGGAAAATTCTATTAAAAGTGCTTTTATATCAGCAAAAAATTCTTCTTTATCATACTCTGGTACTTCAAAAAATAATTCTCTATTTCCTTTAGATGCTTTAGTATCAAATGGCACTATCACTAAAGATCAAGAAAGTTCAATAAAAGAAGCCTTAATATCTGCAAAAAAATCTTCTTATATCAATAAGTTACAAAAGCAAGCCCAATCAATATTACAAAATCCTATACTAGCAAAAAATCCTGAATTACTTCTAAATTCAGATTTATATAAGAAAAATAACGATATTGATTATAGCTATATTCCCAATACTTCATATTTAAATAAATTATAATATAATAGCAATAATAGCAAATAGAGTGGATGCATATATCCACTCTATTTTTAGTGTTTTTCAATATAATATTACTTTTATCAATAGGCTTTAATATATATTTCTTTACTATATTTGTAAAACCTAAAGGAAGCAATGTTTTTTATTGGTAGCCGTCATATAAGGTTTCTAATGTTGTAACTACATCTTGTTCCGTAATTGTTCCTCCAAATGACATACATAGTGGTTCTTTATAAATCATTGGTTTTGCCGCTAATATTTGTTCCTTTGTAAATCCTTGCTCTCTAAAAGAAGGAATTTGTATTTCTTTGCACAACTTTCTAACTGCATTACCTACTGCTTTTCCAATTGCTTCTGGTTCTTCTGATGAAAAAGTAACTCCCATTATTTCTCCAATTTTTTTCATTTTCTCAGGATATGTTTTAGCAGCAAATTCTATAATAGCTGGAGTTACTAACGCACAGCATATACCATGAGAAATATGGTACATATGCCCTAATGCATGTGCTGTTGAATGTCCCATATGCACTCCTGACTCATTAAATGCAATACCTGCAAAATTACTTGCTAGGGCTAGATTTTCTCTTGCTTCTACATTGTTTATATCTTTTACTGCAATCGGCAGCCATTTTGTTATTAATCGAATAGCTTCATAAGCTAGCAAATCAGAATGTGGTGTATTTTTTCCTTCCGTTAATGCTTCGTTGGCATGTGAAAATGCGTCCATTCCTGTAAATGCTGTAATAAATGCCGGACATCCAACTGTAAGTTCTGGATCTACAATTGCATAATCAGGGGGACATGGCAGTCCAATTTTGCATTGCATTATTTCCGAAGAAATAACTGATACAAAAGTGCTCTCTGAACCTGTTCCTGATGTTGTAGGAATTAATAGCATTGTAACTGGTTTTACAGCATAATTCTTTTGACCAGTTAAATAAAGCACAATTTCCTGTAGTACCTCATCACCATTTGGAATTACTGCTGCAATGGCTTTTGCACTGTCAAGCGTGCTACCGCCTCCAAGTCCTACAATACCATCAACTGCTTTTTCTCTACCTATAGCTGCTGCCGCTGTTACTGTATAATCAGGGCAATCCGTTTCTACACCGTCCCATATAACAACTTGCACATCCTCCTCTCTTATAATATTAGCTACTTTTTCTGCATAACCAATTTCTGAAATTTTCTTATCTGTTACTAATAATACTTTGTTCATACCCAATTCTTTTGCTTTTTTACCTACTTGCTGTAAAGTTCCATTTCCAAAAAGTACTGGTGATAGTTGTGTGTAAACTCCTGATTTTAACATTTATCATTTCCCCCTTTTTTAACCTATTATTTTTATAATTCAAATGCTGCTTTATATCCGCTGCCAACAGCTGCCTCAATACGCCCTGCCTTTGCCGCATCACCAAGCAATACAACCTTGTCAAATGCTGTTTTTATTTCTTCTACCAATTCTTTATTAGATGCTGTTCCCAAAGAAACTACTACTGCATCAAAATCAAAATTTTTAGTTTCCTTAGTATTTGTCGTTTCCACTGTCACAGTAGTTCCATCAATTTTTACCAACTTATGCTTTGGATATAGTTTAATTTCATGTTCTGCTATTCTTCCCATAACATCAATCAGGTTTTGAAAAAATATTCCCGGCCCTATTTCATCTGCCATTTCAAATACTGTTACCTTATTGCCTTGTGATTCCAATAATTCTGCAGTCTCAATTCCTGTCATACCTGAACCAATAACACCAACCTTTTTACCATTAAGTGTTACTTTTCCACTCAAAATATCCACTGGTGTATAAACCTTTTCTCCATCAAGTCCTGGAATAGATTTTGGCATTATAGGATTAGATCCTTGTGCAACAAATACTGCATATGGATTTAATGCTTTTATTTCATCTATTGTTGGTGCATGATTTGTTTTTACCTCAACACCAAGTTCATCCAATTGCCCTTTTTGGTAATCAATTAACCATGCTGTTTTTTCCTTTTTAGGAGGCTTAGAAGCATATACAATTTGTCCACCAACCTTAGAATTCTTTTCAAAAACAATTGGTTTGAATTCACGTTTTGCTAGTATACGAGCTGCTTCCATTCCTGATGGTCCGGCACCAATAACTACAACTACACGTCCCTTACCATCTTTCTTTAATAAGTGGTCTCCATATTGATTTTCTCTTCCTCCCTGATAATTAATTGCACATGCCATAGGTGCTGGCCCCATATCTGCAGACATTAACGTTTCCATGCAATACAAGCAAGAGATACACTTTCTAATACTTTTTTCCTTTCCCTCTTGTGCTTTATTTCCCCATTCTGGATCAGCAAAGAATTGTCTGGCTGATCCTATAAAATCTACTTTTTCTTCTTCAAGAACCTTCTCTGCAAATTCTGGCTCACGAATGACAGATACACCAATTACCGGGATAGAAACTGACTCTTTAATCTTAGCTGGAATATTAATTTTCCATCCTTGATCAAAACCAACTGGTTCCCAAGATGTATTCATTGTTTCATAAATACCACAGCTTACATCAAGTGCATCAACTCCTTGTGCCTCTAGATGCTTTGCAATTTTTACTCCTTCATCTAAATGTATTCCTAATTCCGGATATCCCGCATAACTCATACATTCATCTGCAGAATATCTCACAATAATAGGATAATTTGATCCACATTCCTTACGAACCCCTGCAATAATCTCATCTAAAAATCTCATACGATTTTCAAAACTTCCACCATATTCGTCTGTTCTTTTATTCGTATACGGACTTAGAAATTGACCAATCATATAACCATGTGCTCCATGAAGTTCAACTGCGTCAATTCCAGCTTTCTGCAGCCTCTTAGCTCCCTGAATAAATCTGTCAATTGTATCTTTAACTTCTTCTTTTGTCATCTCATGAGTTGGTTGGTGAACCACCTGGCATTCTGTAGCACTAGGTGCCTGCATGCTTGTATTTCCATTGATTACTGCTATGCCCTGGCGACCTGGATGATAGATTTGAACAGCTATGACTGAGCCATATTTATGGATTTCATCTGCCATTCTTTTTAATCCCTCAATGTATTTATCATCATCTACTGCTATCTGATGGCAGTTTCCTTTTCCAATTTCTAAATTGATACAAGCACACTCTGTGATTACAAGACCTACTCCACCTTTTGCTCGTTCTCCATAAAATGCTATATCTGATTCTGAAACACTTCCATCTGCTTCTGCCAAATGGTTACCCATTGCAGTCATAACTATTCTATTTCGCACAGTCATTGATCCAATATTTTTTGACGAAAATAATTTTTGATACATATTTTTTCCCCCTCCAAGCTGTATATTTTTAAATTACTTGCCTATTTTTTTTAACTCCCCAAGCTAACATTAGTATAGTTAATGCAGCTGCCACAACTGCTCCTATGATGAAACACATAAAGTTTACACCGCGGCCACCGCTAATTGATGCGGCAATTGGATTAATAATATATGGGCAGCAAAATTGGCCAAAATTTTGTGCACAGGTTACAACAGAAATTGCCATACCTGCTGAAAATCCATCTACAGACATCCCTGTATTGATAAAGATACCAGGTAAAGCAGCAGAAACGGCCATACCAACAAGTATGCTGCCAATATGGCACACAATCATACTGTTAGCAAATGCTATGACTACATAAGCTACCACCAGCATCAAACAGCCAACTGCAATTGCACAGTTTTTAGTTCTCTTTGCCAGGCTGCCATATAACAAGCCCATAATAATACCGCCAATTGCAAAGAATGCTAATCCTAGTCCTGAATCTGCAGCAGTTCCAAGATTTTTTTCTGTTACAAGAAACGACAATGAAATGGAATATACTTGTACACTGATAAATAGGATAAACATGAATATAACCCATCCCCATGTAGCACTTGTAAGCTTTGTTTTTTGCGCATCACCTGTTGTTGTCATTTTTTCAGGTTTTGTATTTGGTACCATAGTTGCTACTAAAATTAGTGATATGATTGCAAGTAGATGAACGAAAAATACATAATTCCATCTCACTTCTGTGAGCCACCCACCTGCAAAAACCATAATAGCCGCTCCTGCCATTTGGCTTGCTTGTAATGTACCCTGCACTTTTTGTTGTTCAACTCCACTAAAATTATCAGCAACAATTGCAGTACTAACAACTTGACATATGCCTATACCAACACCAAGTATTCCTCTCATAACCAGAATAGTTGTAAAAGATGTCATAAATGCAGGTGCTGCTCCTCCTATAAGGAAAATTATAATTCCTGCCAATGCAATATTCTTTTTAGAAATCGTTTGCATAAGCTTGCCGACTACAATAGTTGTAGGTATAATTACAATACATGGTATTGAAATTAGATTCTGAATCATCGTTTGTGATGCTTCAGGAAATTTAGCTCCTATTGTCGATAAAGAACTAGAAATGCCGATAACACCCATCATTAATAATCCAATGCCGTAGATTCCTAACTTGATTTTACCTTTTGCATTTTCCATAAACATTTCTCTCCTTTCATATAGTAGGGTTATTAGGCGTTTGCGAAACGCTGTAACCCGCATAAATGCGGGATATTTTTTGTCGTAAAATAAAATAACTCCTCACTGATTTATGGTAAAATTGAATTGTAAAGAAACAAAATCACCATATACCTCAGAA
>NZ_LROR01000059.1:0-63267 GCF_001675205.1 Clostridium coskatii
GATGCTACTGGTAATAAGTTTATTGGAAAATATGATATTAATTTAGCTTAAATATTAGGGGTGAAGCAGAGATGCTGAACCTTATACTATATAAAAATCAAGCTCTCTGAGTTTTCGAGAGCGTACTTAGGATATAGAGGGGGATAACAGTATGGATGAAATATTAAAAGTTGAAAGCTTATCAAAGACTTATGGCAAGGGAGAAAATAAAGTTGAAGCTCTAAAGAATGTATCATTTACTATTAATAGAGGTGAATTTGTAGCAATAATAGGGGCATCTGGTTCTGGAAAAAGTACACTTCTACATATGCTGGGAGGACTTGATAGGCCAACATCAGGAAAAGTGTATATAGAAAATGAAGATATATATAAGTTAAATGAAGAAAAATTAGCTATATTCAGGAGAAGAAATATTGGGTTTGTATTTCAATTTTTTAATCTCATACCAGTTTTAAATGTAGAAGAAAATATATCTCTTCCATCACTTTTGGATAGGGAGAAAGCAGATAAAGGTTACTTAGATGAAGTAATAAGTATGCTTGGATTAAAAGAAAGGATAACTCACCTTCCATCCGAGTTATCAGGAGGCCAGCAGCAGAGGGTATCTATTGGAAGGGCTCTTATAAATAAACCAGCTCTTATACTTGCAGATGAACCAACGGGAAATTTAGACAGCAAAAATAGTAAAGAAGTAATAGAACTTTTAAAGTTATCATCAAAAAAATATAATCAAACTTTAATTATCATAACCCATGATATAAATGTAGCAGAGCAAGCAGATAGGGTTATTACTATATTTGATGGGGAAATAAAAGCGGATAAATCAATCTAAAGTAGGGAGGTGATATAAGATGAATAGTTATAAGGAAATAACAAATAAATATTTAAAACACAATAAAAAGAGGACAATGCTCACTATTTTAGGAGTAATACTTTCTGTGGCATTGATTACGGCAGTGGGATTATTTATTAAAAGTCTGCAAAATTCTTTTGTTGAAAGTGCTATAAATCAAAATGGAAGTTATCATGTTAAGATTCAAAAAATGACTGCAGATGATTACAGCCAGTTAAAAGTTAATCCTAAAATTGAAAAAGTAGGTATTCAAGAAAAGTGGTTTGAAAGTAATTTAAAAGATGGAAAAAAGATTGAAATTAATAAATACAATAAATCTGCTTTAGAATTTTTACCTAAAAGCTATAATGCAGTAAAGGGAAGACTTCCTGAAAAAGAAGGAGAAATAGCAATTGAAAACTGGGCATTTAGTTATATGAAGGGTGATCTTAAAATAGGAGATACTATAAAATTTGAGGCAGATCAAGGAGAAGAAAAAAAATTTAAAATTACAGGAATTATTCAAAATCAGGCTGAAACTCAATACAATGGTACAGCTTTAGGCATGACTTATTCTACTATATTTAATATAGAAAAATCTGCAGTATATGTGAGCATATACAAAAAGGCAGGAATATCAAATACCGTATCAGAATTAAGTAATAAATTTAAAGACAACTGTATTTTAAATAAAGATTTATTGGACTATTCAGGTGAAGGCAGTAATAATTTAAATAAACAATTGTATGGTATAGCAGGTGTAATAATAGGTATAATTGTAATAGCAACTATAGCTGTAATATATAATTCTTTTCAGATAAGTGTAATTGAGAGAATGAAGCAATTTGGACTTTTGAGAGCTGTTGGAGCGACACCAGCACAGATTAGAAAAATAGTTTTGAGAGAAGCATCAATAATAAGTGCAATAGGCATTCCACTTGGGCTTTTGTCTGGAATATTTGCAATGTTTGTAGTGAGCAAGATATTTAGTATAATGTCAGATACAGCGTTTAACAATTTAAAAATAGTAATTCCCTACTATGTGCTTGTTATAAGTGCATTAGTTGGAGTGATTTCAATATATTTATCTGCATTTATTCCAGCAAGAGCTGCATCAAAGGTATCACCTTTAGTTGCTATAAGCAGCAGGACATCTATATCAAAGGAAAAGATAAGCAAAAAGAGGGGAAATATTTTAAAAAGATTTTTGAACATTGAAAGTTTAATGGCATTTAAAAATATAAAGAGAAATAAGAAAAAATTCCGAGTTACTGTTTTTTCAATGGTAATAAGTATAACACTTTTTATATTCTTTTCATCTTTTATAAATATGATGACAATTTTTACAGGTTCACAGTCTGAAGATGTAAAAATGAATTTTGAATTAATTGGTGTAGTTGATAAAAATGGAGCAAGCTCCCTTAAAGAAAATATTATAAACAAAGTAAAGCAAAGTAAACTTGTAGATAAACAATATGTATCCTATGGAACTTATTCTTCTAGTATGTTGATTCCAAATGAAAAGAGAAATGACTACTTAGTCAAAAATGCACCTAAGACTTATAGTGATGTAACATTTGAAAATAAAAAGATGAGTTCTATAACAACATTGTTTGATATTTATGATGAGGACAAGATTAGAAGCATTAAAAGCTATATTAAATCTGGTAAGGTAGATACTTCAAATATGGCTGAGGAAAATGGTGTTGTCATAGTAAAGAATAGTATGTTAACTGTAAATAAAAAATACTATAATGGTTCAATTACTAATTTAAAAGTTGGAGATACTATTTATATTGATAAAAATATGATGTATAGACCAGTACAGGGAGAAGATTATATTGATAAGAACAAAAAGGAAAATGAAGAGTTTAATAAAGACAATATGATAAAGGTAAAAGTAGCAGCAGTAGTAGATGATGCACCATATCAATTTTATTCAGATAATCTCAAACTTTTTCATATTATAATGACAAAAGATGTGATGAAGAATATTACTGGCAGAGATTTAAATAAGATGCCTGTTAAAATATCTGAAATACGTTTAAAGGATAAAAAAGATGAGGATAAGTTTAATAGTTTTATTGAACCAATATGTGATAAAGAAGGAGTAAAGGCTGTTGATATATCCAAACAAGCTGAAGCTGCTAGGGGGAATACACTGCAGCTTATGGTACTTATGTATGGATTTATAGCTGTAATTTCCCTAATAGGTGCAGTTAATATAATAAATACTATAACTACAAACCTGATTTTAAGAAAAAAAGAAATAGCATCTTTAAGTGCTATTGGCATGACTTATAAAAATATAAGACAGATGATATTAAAAGAAGGAGTTTTATATGGATTATATGGTGCATTTTATGGCGGTATTGTAGGCAGTCTGTTATCTTATGCAGTATCATCACCTATGAGAAAAATTATTGATTTTAAGTGGAATATTCCATGGAATTTGATACTTGTGAGCGGATTAGCTGCAATATTTATAGGGTTAATATCTGTAATAAAACCTTTAGCTAGAATTAAAAGAGAAAATATAATAGATGTCATAAGACAAGAAGATTAAGTGTAATATATTATATAGGGTTTCTAGATTAAAAATTGGTTTGATATAGGCCATATGCTGCTAAATTTCACTGAGAATCCCATAAATTAATCTTGTAGAAGGTGGTTATATGAGGTTTGGTTTTATGTTTGTTGCTGGACTTATTTGCGCTGCTATAATTATTATGGTTGTAAAAGATAGAAAGTCAAATAAAAAGTAAAGAAAACAAATTGTTTCTCTAATTAAATATACAGTGCCATTGGCTGCGAATTTACACGGATAACTATTGATAAGCACCAGATAAAAAAATATTTCATCTGGTGCTTATCAATTTGTGTATATAACTAGACAAAAACCTTATTTAGTGTATAGAATATATTTTAAAGATATATTGTGGAGGTGCTAAGTTGAATAAAATATTACTTCTAGAAGATGATGAGGCACTGGCACTTGGAATTGATTTTACTCTTCAAGATGAGGGATATGAAGTGAAAAGGTGTTCCTGTGTTAGTGAAGCTAAAAAAATTTTTGACAGTGAAACTTTTGATATTATTATACTGGATGTAATGTTACCAGATGGAAGTGGATATGATGTATGTAAATATATACGTAAAAAAAGTCAGATTCCAGTAATATTTCTAACTGCTTGTGACGAAGAAGTAAACGTTGTTTTAGGACTTGATATAGGTGCGGACGATTATATATCAAAACCATTTAGAGTAAAAGAATTCATTTCTAGAATTAAGGCAATTTTGAGAAGAACGGAAAAAAACAATTCGGATAAGAGTGATATATTAAAATCTGGAAAAATTGTTTTAAATACAACCAAATTAGAAGCCTATAGAAATGGATGTGATATGTCCCTTTCTATGCAAGAGTATAAATTGTTATTGCTTTTTATGACTAATCCAAAAAGGGCTATGAATAGAGAAGAAATACTAGACAAGCTTAGTGATGGAAGTGGAGATTACTTCGATACAAATACGCTTTCCGTGTATATAAAGAGGATAAGAGAAAAAATAGAGGAGGACTCTTCAAATCCTAAGTATATAAAAACAAAAAGAGGATTTGGATATGAGTGGGATTTGGAAGTTGAAAAGGAGTAAAATATGAAGGAGTATTATGAAAATCCGGAAATTAGGAAAAGTTCCTGTATTATATTGATTTTAGCTTTATTGTCAATACTTATAAGTTCTTATACTATTGATAAGAGTTATGAAAGAATAAAGGATAGTTATGTAGATAATAATGCAGCTGTTGTTGGTAAAATAGTAAAGACTCATCCTGAATTGAAAAATGAAGTGGTAGCTATTATAACGAAAAATAGCAGTGGGGAAGATATAAAAAGTGGAAGAGAAATACTAAAATATTATGGATATAGCACAGAATTGAATATAGGCTTGATGCCTCAATTGGAAAATAACTATAGAAATTTAATTAAATTTTTACTTACTTCTATGGTTTGTTTTTTTGCAATAGTGTTTTTAACAAATGCTATTTTATATATAAGAATATATAAAAAACTTGAAAAACTTATACTAGCAGCAAAAAATATGTTAGATTATAATTTTGACATAAGAATTTATGAAAATGCAGAAGGTACTTTTGCAAAGTTCGCCTATGCTTTTGATAACATGAGGGTGATTTTAAAAAATAATTTTTCACAAATACAGCATGAAAAAGATTTTTTAGTTAACACTCTGTCGGATATATCACATCAAATAAAAACTCCAATTTCGTCCCTTATAATATATAACGATATACTTTTGAATAGAAAGATAGATGATAATAAGAAAATTGAATTTTTAGAAAATAGTAAAAACCAATTAAATAGAATTGAATGGCTTGTGAAAAGCTTACTCCAACTTGCAAAATTAGATGCAGGTGCAATAAAGTTTAAAATGATAAGTTTAGATATAAATAAAACTGTAATGGAATCTTTAAAATTCTTAGATATAAAAGCAGAAAGTAAGAATGTTAAACTCAAATTTTATCCTGGCAGAGATAAAATTATGTTAAAGCATGATCATAATTGGATAAGTGAAGCAATTGTAAATGTAATTAAGAATGCAATTGAACACACGAAGTCTGGTGGGGAAGTTAATGTGTTTACTGAAGTAAGTCAGGTTTGTACCAGGATCATAGTTAAAGACAATGGAGAAGGAATACCGAAAGAAGAACTTAAACATGTTTTTGAAAGATTTTATAAGGGAAAGACGAATAAAAGTACTGAATCTATTGGAATTGGTCTTGCCCTTTCAAAATCCATAATCGATGGAAACGGTGGTATGATTGATGTAAAAAGTAAGATAGGTAAGGGAACTGTTTTCACTATTACTTTTTTAAATACAAATTAAATAGAGATTTTTTACTTATAGATTTTATGTTTACTCTGACATATTTTTCAATCCTTCAATATCCTTAATATGAAAAGATGATCTGTTAAAATCAATAAGTCCCTCATCTCTCATATTACACATTTCCCGTGAAAGGGAAGGCCTTGAAACATTTAAAAATTCGGCTAATTCATTTCGTTTTAAGGGAAGTTTGAAAGTACTTTTTCCTGATTTTTTATATTGTTCTATTAAAAAGGTACTTATTTTACCTCTCAAGTTTTTGATATTTAAATACTCTACATGTTTGTTTAGTACTAGTGCCCTATTGGATATAATTTTAAACATATTACGGATAAGTGTACGATGCCATGAGCACATGTTTTTACATTCACCTATAATTTTTTCACCAGGTAAAAATAAAACTGTACACTTATCTTGGGCTTCAACGGTAGCAGGAAGTACAGATTTTCCTGAAAAAACAGCCATTTCACCAAACATGTCTCCTGGATTCAAATTTGTCATAAACATTCTGTTTCCTGCAGCATTTTCCTTTACTACAACAGCTTTCCCAGCTATTACAATTCCAACGCTTTTAAATTCATCTCCACTTATAGCAATCAAATCATTTTTCTTGAATTGACTGATTTTAGGTTTAATGTAATTTAGCATGACAGTAATATCTTCTTTAGTAATATCTTGAAATAAGCTAATTTTTGATAATATATCTACATATTTTTCAAACATTTAATCACCTTTAATTTGGTAACAGAGGATACCGATTTATTACCATTATTATATTATACTCATCTCATAAAAGCAATTAAAAAATAATAAGGTTATGGGGTGTAAATATGGATAATATGTTTTGTTTTCAATGCGAGCAAACTGCTTGTGGAAGTGGGTGTACAAAAGTAGGGGCATGTGGAAAGCAGCCTGATGTTGCAAATAAACAGGATAAGCTTACATGTAAACTCATAGAACTTGCCTATGCTGCTGAAGGAAAAAATAGAGATAAAGCTGCAGATGAAGTTATGATGGAAGGTTTGTTTTCAACTGTTACTAATGTAAATTTTGATGTATCAAGGATTGATGAAATTATAAATGCCGTAGAAGTACAAAGTGAAAAATTTCAAGCTGACAGCAAATTTAATTTTAATGGACTTTGGGATGGAGATACTGATATTGTATCCCTTCGCTCTACACTTCTTTTTGGAATTCGTGGTATGGCAGCATATGCATATCATGCCTATAAGCTTGGTAAAAAAGACGAAGAAGTTATGGATTGGTTCTATAAAGGTATGAGAGCAGTTGGGGGAACGCATTCAGTAGAAGAGTGGCTAAACATTTTAATGGAATTTGGCGGTGTCAACTTAAAGTGTATGGCATTATTAGATGAAGCTAATACATCTGCTTATGGACAACCAGCTCCTGTAAAAGTAACTACAAATGTTGAAAAAGGACCATTTATAGTTATTACAGGCCATGATTTATATGATTTAAAGATGCTCCTTGAACAGACAGAGGGAAAAGGAATAAATATATACACTCATGGAGAAATGCTTCCTGCACATGGATATCCTGAACTTAAAAAATATAAACATTTAAAGGGAAACTTTGGTACTGCATGGCAGAATCAAAAAAAGGAATTTGACAATATTCCTGCGCCTATATTATTTACAACTAATTGTCTTGTACCTCCAAATGAAAATTATTCAGATAGGATATTTACTACAGATGTTGTAGGATTCCCTGGACTTAAACATATTACGGCAGATGAAAATGGAAGAAAAGATTTTAGTGAAATTATAAATAAAGCACTTGAACTTGGTGGATATACTGAAGATAAAAATTTTACAGGTATAAATGGTGGAAGTGTTCTCACAACTGGATTTGCCCATGATGCAGTGCTTGGTGTAGCAGATAAAATAGTAGAAACAATTAAAAATGGAGGAATTAAGCACATATTCCTGGTAGGAGGCTGTGACGGAGCAAAACCTGGAAGAAACTATTATACTGAATTTGTGAAAAAAGCACCAAAGGACAGTCTTATATTAACTCTTGCCTGTGGCAAATATCGTTTTAATGATTTAGATTTAGGAGATATTCAAGGTATTCCACGTATTATTGATGTTGGTCAGTGTAATGATGCTTATTCTGCTATACAGATTGCTTTAGCACTTGCAAATGTATTTAAATGTGGAGTAAATGATTTACCTCTTACACTAGTACTGTCATGGTATGAACAAAAAGCTGTATGTATACTGCTTACTTTACTATCCCTTGGAATCAAAAACATTTATGTAGGACCTTCTATTCCAGCATTTTTCTCATCAAATGTGTTGAATGTTTTAGTTGATAAATTTAGCATAAAGCCTACTACAACAGTAGATGATGATTTAAAAGCTATATTGAAATAAGATAGAATATATATAGAGAGTTTCTAAGTAGAAAGTTTACTTATACAAGCCATATACTAATAAAATGCATCACACTAAAAACTTTTTGTAAGTCTAAAGCTCGGTATTTTCAAAATCTAAAGAAGCTTATATAAACTCGTACCTCAGACAAATATAAGCTTCTAAGATTTTCTAAAATACCTCGCTAAGACTTATAAAAAAAGTTTTTAAGTGTGATTTTAATTTTATTAGTATTATTTTATGTATAATTTAAAATTTCAACTAGAATCGCTATATATAGATTTTTAAGTTAGAAAACTTACATATATAGGGCTTTCAATGTAAAAGCTAACTTATACTAGGAAATTCCTAGCATAAACTAACGAATTAAGTTTATCCTTTCATTACCTTTTCAAACCTAAAAAAGTTTTCTCCTCCTGGTGAACTCTCATCCTCTTTTGTATGTGTTTCAGGATGGTTTTTATTTAAATATTCTAAAATTTTAAATCCACATTTATTCACATAGAAATGAATATTATGGATTAAATTTACCGTAAATTATATCTATGTCTTTAAATAAATTTTAAATATATTTTCATAAAAAGTAAAAGGACGCAGTCCATATACATTATCCTTTTTATATTCCCAAAATAATTTTATACACATAACTTAATTAAACAAGTTTAAGAAATATATCTAATAAATTGAAAGTTATGTTATTGGGTTTAAAAATTCTTTGATATAATATTATGTAGGTTATTTACATTAATATAAAATAGATTAAAAAGTATAATCGATTGAGATTATTTATAGAAGGGTAGAGAAGGATGAATAAAATATTAATTGTAGAGGATGATCCTAAAATCAATAAAATGGTACAAACTTTATTGAAAAAAAATGAATATGAAGTAGTAGCTGCGTTTTCTGGTACAGAGGCGCTTTTATTATTAGAAAAAGAGTCTTTTGATTTAATTTTATTGGACTTAATGCTGCCAGGATTAAGTGGGGAAGAAATTTTAGTGAAGATTAACGAACAGTTCCAAATTCCTATTATATGTGTATCGGCAAAAGATGATTTAAACACTAAACTTGAATTGATTCGAGATGGGGCAGATGATTATATAACAAAGCCGTTTAACAATGAAGAATTAATTGTACGGATAGGTGCAGTATTAAGAAGAATGAATAAGGGTATGACCATAGATAAAACCAACATATTCCGATTTAAAGATCTGATTTTAGATAGTGAAAATCATATTGTAACTATTAATGATGAGCCTATTGAACTTACTGCAAAAGAATATAGTATATTAGAATTATTAATTAGTAGCCCCAGGAAAGTATTTACCAAGCAGAATATATTTGAGAGTGTTTGGTCTGAAGAATATATTATGGATGAAAGAGTGGTAACAGTACATGTTAGTAATTTGCGTAATAAATTGAAACATGGAGAAGAATATATAAAAACAGTTTGGGGAATAGGATATAAAATGCAAGATAATTAATTGATAAAACTTGATACTTTCTTGATAAATTCTAAATTCTATTTTAATACCTTTTATTTATTATTTAAATATAGCATTAGATAATACTTTATTTTAGAAAGAAGGAGGTAAAAATATATGAGTTTAGTATTACAAACTAATGATTTAACTAAAAAATACGGAAAACAAATAGCTGTAAATAAGGTTAATCTTAATATTAAAAAGGGCGATATTTACGGTTTGATAGGGAAAAATGGTGCAGGCAAAACAACAATTATGAAAATTGCCTGTGGACTCATTTATCAAGAACAGGGGGATATTCAACTGTTTGAAAGTAGCAATTTAGAAAAGGCCAGAAAAAGAATGGGATGTGTTATTGAACAGCCAGCACTTTATCCTGACATGACAGCAAAGCAAAACTTGATTTATTATGATAAACTGCTTGGTATTACAGACTATAGTAATGTGGATGAGGTTCTAGGTTTGGTTGGTTTACAAAATACAGGTAAAAAGAAAACTAAAGCTTTTTCTCTTGGCATGAAACAGCGTTTATCCATTGCAATTTCCTTATTAGGTAATCCTGATTTTCTTATCCTAGATGAGCCTATTAATGGATTAGATCCCTCTGGTATCAAAGAAGTTAGAGAATTACTATTAAAACTAAATATAGAAAATGAAATTACTATTTTAATTTCCTCTCATATTTTAGGGGAGCTTGCTAAGCTTGCGACAAAATATGGAGTCATACATAAAGGAGTACTTATTGATGAATTTCAAGCAGTAGAATTGGAAGAACGCTGCAAAAAGTGTCTTACCATTGTAGTGAATAATTCTGAAAAAGCAGCTTACATTTTAAAAAATAACATCAACATCTCAAATTTTAAAGTATTTGATGAAGGAAAAATTTGCATTTATGATTGCTTGGATATACCAGAACAAATTAATAAAGAATTGGTTGAGAATGGTATTTTAGTATCAAGGATTTGCTTAGAAGGCAATGATATAGAAGGATATTTTGTAAAGTTGATGGAGGGCGATAAGTAATGATGAATGTAATTTTTAGTGAATTTTATAAAATATTTAGAAGCAGGATTTTTTATGCTGTTTCAATTATATTGTTAGGAATGAATGTTATTGCCTTTGTTTCAGTGTCTACTGCGACAAAATCCCAGATGTTAGGAACAGGAATTTCTAGTTATCAAGAATCTTATAGTGTAGATTTTATTTTCTATATCGTTCTCATATTTGTGGCTTGTATGATTACTGCTGAATATGCCAATGGCAATATACGACAAATGACTTGCCATGGAATAGCCAGATGGAAATTAGTTCTTGGACAGTATATAGCTATGTCTTCTGTTATTACAATAGTTTTATTAGGTTTTGGCATTTTAAATTTATTATCAACTATAATGCTATTTCAACTAGGACAAGTTGATGCGGCTGCATTTATTCGAATGAATATTGGAATGATTTGCATGTTTTGGGGTACATCAGGAATTGGTACTTTTTTGGCTTATTTATTAAAAAATGAAGGTGTTACAATTATAGTTTCTATTTTGCTAGTGGCAAGCAGCAGCTTCATAGTAAATCTGCTTACTTTGCTAACAAAGAACGATGTTTTTAAAAAATACTCTCTTACAAATATGCGTAATACCATAGTTAGTTTTAATTCAAAACCAGAGGATGTTGTGAATTATTCAATTGTATTTTTGTTAATTGGAATAATTACAGTTTTTGGATCTAGTTTATTATTCTCAAAGAGAGATGTAGATTGATTGACAAGAAGGAACAAAAATATGTTTAGATAAATCATAAATTCTTTGAAAATGTATGGTAAAGAAGAGAGGAGAGAATATTTTGGATATATTAAAAACAGAAAATCTTTCGAAAATTTATGGAAATGGTGATACAAAGGTTACTGCATTAGATAACTTGAATTTGAGAGTAGAAAAAGGCCAATTTGTTTCAATTATTGGACCAAGTGGATCGGGAAAATCTACACTTCTCCATATGCTAGGGTGTGTAGATCATCCTACAAAAGGGAAAATATATATAGATGAAACAGATATTTCGGCTATGAACGAAACAGAGTCTGCTTTATTTCGCCGACGAAAAATAGGATTAATATATCAATCTTATAATTTAATTCCTACTCTTACTGTGGAGAAAAATATGCTTTTACCTATGCTATTAGATAATGTGAAACCAAAGAAAGAAGAATTTAATAATATTGTGGAAATGCTTGGTTTGACGGAAAGACTTAATCATTTTCCAAATCAGCTTTCTGGTGGTCAGCAGCAAAGAGTTGCTATAGGACGAGCACTAATGTGTAAGCCGTCTATTATTTTGGCAGATGAGCCAACTGGTAATCTTGATAGAAAAAACACCAAAACAACTATTGATCTTTTAAAACGTTCAAACAAGGAGTACAAGCAGACAATTGTTATGATTACACATGACGAAGAAATTGCCACCTTAGCTGATAGAAGTATTAAAATTGTTGATGGAAAAATAGTTTCAGATGAGGTGATAGGGCAGTGAAAATAATGAATGAATACACCTATAACCAAATAAAAAAGAATAAGAGGCATACAATCTCTATATTAGTGGCTATAACAATTGCATCGGCTTTGCTATGTTCGCTTTGTATATTTATTTACTCTATGTGGGGAGCAAAGGTAACATCAACAATTAAAAATGGAGGTTATTGGCAAGGAGAATTAAGAGAGGATATATCTAGAGATAAACTTAAAAAAGTTCAAAAAGATCCAGCTGTTAAAACTACAATGGTTAAAGGAACTTGGGTTACTGCTAAGCTTTCTGATACAAAACTTCCATATTTTTTAATGAGAGATGCAGATGAAAATTTTTGGCACGATATGAATTTGAAAAATGAGCTTATACACGGCAGGCTTCCTAAAAAAAGTGGGGAAATAGTGGTATCAAAATTATTTTTTACAGATAATCCTGCATACAAAATTGGTGATAAGCTAACGCTTCCAATAGGAAATAGAATGTTAAACAATAAAGTACTTAAAACTCAAGCTTATAAAAGGTTAGGTGAAACATTTAAGGTAAATGGAGCTAAGACTTATACAATAGTTGGTGAATTAGACATTTCAGGAAGTTCAGCTTATCCAGGGTATATTGCAATGGGATATTTAAACATTTCAGATATCAAACAAAATGACAAACTAACTGTTTATATGCTCTTTAATAATCCGTATAAAATATATAAAACATTGCCACAAATCGCGCAATATTCTGGAGTAACTAAAGATAAATATGGAAAATATAATGTTATGTATAATAACCAATTGTTAAATTTATATGGAATTAGTAATAACAGTGACGCAAATACCCAATTTGTTCTAATTATGGCTATAGTAATAATTCTATTTTTACTAGTCATGGGCACGTTTATTCTTATTATTTATAATGCATTTTCACTATCTGCTGATAGCAGAATTAAGGAATTGAGTATTCTAAAAAGCTTAGGAGCAACTCCAAAACAAATTAAATATTCTGTTCTTTATGAAGGATTTTTGCTATGGCTTATTCAATTACCAATTGGTTTAATTGCAGGATATGTTTTTAGTTATGGTGTATTTTCTAAAGTCAATAGAATTCTTAGTGTTGAAAAAGATTATAGTAACATACATGTTTCTTTCTCATTCATAGTAATTGCTTTTTCAGTAATCATCTCATTAATTACTGTTTTAACCTCTGCATATATTCCAGCAAGAAAAGTGGCAAAAGTGTCAGCTGTTTCTGGAATACGTCAGAATATCAAAATGGCAAAAATAAAAAATCATTCAATGATTAAAAAAATATTTGGTATAGAAGGTGAGCTAGCAAGTTCTCAAGCTTCAGCCAATAAGAAGAGTTTACGTACAGCTACCTTATCTATTTCAATATGTTTTATTTTAATAGCATCCTATATTAATATTATTTCAATATATAAATTGGCGAATTCTAAGAACGAGAAAATAGTTAGCCATGACATTACCCTTAATTTAAATACTATTGATGAGCCAAATGAAAAAATGATTAATAAAATTATATCTCTACCTGAAGTTAAAGACAGTGTAATTAGAAGGCAAGTACGTACATCAACTTATTTAGCATCAAATCAGGAGTCAAAAATTTTTGCTAAAGCTGGTGGATTTGCTGGAGTTGACTACAAAAAGTACAACGTATTAAAACAAAATGGCAGATATAGAATTATAGTTAATTTAGTAGGATTGAATGATGAAGCCTTTAAGAAGTATTGTGGAAAAATTGGTACTAATTCGGGAAAATATTATAAAAAAGATATAGCAACAGGTATACTATTAAATAGCACACATTATAAACCAGATAATTCTAATGAGGTGAAACTATTACCTTTGTTAAATACAAAAGCTGGAAGTAAAATGCTTTTATATGAAAAAGTAGAAGATAACATGCAAACAAATAATAAATTCAAGATTAAAGTAGGTGATGTTACAGGAGTTTCTCCAAGTGACATAAAAACTAATAGATACAGTTTAGCTTTAATTATTCCTATGAAAAATTATAAACAGATAGTTGGTAATTTTTCATTAAGTCGTGAGCTTGAAGCTAATATAATGTCAATTGATTTATTAGTGGGAGATAAGGCAAGTCCAAATGTAAAGAAAAAGCTAACACAAATTTGTAATTCCTACTTAGGATCGCAGGATTTTACAATATGGAGCTTAGTAGACGAAAAGCATCATGGAGAGCTTGTTCAGAAAGTTATTTCAATTAGCGTTTTTGCTGTTGCTTTAATGATTGGAATAATTGGCATTTTCAATACATTTTCAACTGTTTCAAATAATATTAGACTGCATAAGAAAGAATTTTCTATGCTGCGATCAGTTGGAGTAACACCTAAAGGATTAAATAAAATGTTGACATTAGAAGGTCTATTTTTTGCATTGAAACCAATTATTATTGGCATTCCAGTTGTATTTATCATTTGTTTTTATATGTTGAGATTAACATCAATAACGTGGAATGAATTTATAGCTGTTTTTCCAGGTACGGCAATTTCGGTTTGTGTTATGATAATATTTATGTCTATATTTATGTCATATTGGATTTCTTCTAAATCAATTAAACAAAATAATATTATAGAGGCAATGAAAGATGAAGTAGTATAATTTTAGCTTTTGTATAGGCACAAGGTAGTTAATATAAAGGAGTTAATATGATAAACATTTGGATAGTTACAACTTTTTTGTCCCTTTTCATGCTTGTCATGCTTATTTTTTATCATTTATATTATCGCATGAATATTAAACATATTACAAAACAATTAAAGGAAATTATGAATATAAAAGATACCAATGAACTTTTGACGGTAGTAGTAAAGCAAAGAGATATTGCGGAGTTGGTTAATCAACTCAATAATTTAATAGGAGATATAAGAATGTCTCGTATAAAAATTAAAAGATTAAATAGAAATTTTAGACAGAGTATAACTAATATTTCTCATGATTTACGTACACCATTAACAACTGCTAGTGGATATGTTCAAATGCTCCAGACAAGTGTTACAGAGGAAGAATACCAAGAGTATTTAGCAATAATACTAGAACGGCAGAATATGGTTAAGATACTACTAGAACAATTATTTGAGTATGTACGTATTGAATCAGGTGATATTACTTATGAACATGTGCCTATAGATGCAAAAAAAGTTTTGGTAGATACACTTGCCATGTACTATGATGATTTTTATAAAAAGGGACAAGAACCAACTGTTCATTTGCCAGAAAAACCATGTATAATACAGGGAGATGAACAGGCAGTAAAAAGGATATTTTCAAATATTTTATTTAATGCAATTGTACATGGTAATGGAGGATATTGCTTTAAAATCCATGAAGCAGACAGTAGTTATATATTTACTTTTTCTAATCTTAGTGAACCTATGACCAGGGATGATTTAGATTATATTTTTGAACGTTCTTATACAAAAGATAAATCTAGAAATAAAAAAACTACAGGATTAGGGCTTACGATAGCCAGAGAAATTACTGGATGGTTAAATGGAACAATAGAAGCTTCTTATGATGATGGCAAATTCTCAATATTTATTTTATTACCTAAAATTTAATAAATATATAAAAGTGATGTAATTTGGCTACGAAAATAATTTTGTGTACACATTATGAGCAAAAGGGGCTGTCGCACTAAAGTAAATACTACAATATGTTGTATTGATTTCTAATTCACAAGTCAACATATCGTATGTAAGTAGAAATAAAAATATTTACGGACTTAAACTAAGTACATATTAACATTTATTTTAATTTTTATGACAGATTTTTTTCAGCATAGATCTTTGATTTAAAGAAGAAAAACATTATTATTAAAATCGTAAGTAAAGGTGAAATGTATTCAGGTACTTCAACATGAAACCCTTCAAGAACCATAACAATGCCGAGACATAGCACCGAGTACATAGCACCATTTTTGAGATAAATATATTTTTTAATTTTCTCTATACTTCCCATTGTAATCTTTCTAACAACAATAGCACCAATCCCATTACCCAATATAATTAATGGGATTGACATTGTAAATGCAAATGCTCCTAAAACTCCATCAATTGAAAATGTAGTATCTATTATCTCCAAGTATAATATTTTACTTATATCTGACATTTCGCTAGTATTGTCAATTAACTTTTTTTCGTTTTCTTCAGCATTTTTTTTAAATCCATCGGTTATAAAAAAGGCAGATGATCCAATTACAGCCGATAAAGCAAGTACTGGATTGTATTTTAAAGCTACTGCTACAATACCAACTAAAATAACTGAAACAACAGCATAAAACCAAGTACCATTTTTTAGAAAGAATTCTTCAGTTGCAAGTCCTAAATGCTTATCTTCAATAAATAACCAATGGAGAAACAAGAATACAAGAAACACCCCGCCTCCAAGCATAAGTATAGGTGTTGAATATTCTATTGATTCTATTATATGTGGATCATTTGAAAAAGTTGCAGTTAATGCTCCAATAGGACCAAGAGATTGATTTGTAGCCCATACAATAGCCCAAGGTAATAATCCTCTTACTATAAATACTGCAAATAATATTCCATATAATAAGAACCATTTTTTTGCCTTTTCAGACATGGTTGATAAAACTTCAGCGTTTATTACAGCATTATCTATACTTGAAACTACCTCAAATAAACATAAGCCTATTATGATCAAAATAATTGATATAATTCCCATAAAAATTGATCCTTTCAAATAAAAAATTCAGGTTTTTGATAACACTTATTATAACATAACTCACAAAATATCATACATTGGGCTCTCTATTTTTTTAAGTCTTTTATTTTGATATATGAATGTGATATATTGCTTTGAACTATAAAGTTTTTAGCCTTTATTACTTCTTTATCTGTATCAAATATTTGAATCACTTAATAATGTAAATAAGGAAAATTCATGTTATAATTTTAGAAGTTAGATATGGAGGTTTTATTGATGGGTGAAAGGTTATTGATAGTTGAAGATGATGAGGCAATTGCAAACATATTAAAGGAACACCTTGAAAAGGAAGGGTATGAAGTTAATTGGGCATCAAGTGGCAAAGAGGGGTTAGAAGATTTTAAAACATATGAATTTGCACTTGTAATGATAGATATAATGCTTCCCGAAATGGATGGTTTTACTCTTTGTAAAAATATAAGATGGATAAATGAAGATATACCTGTGGTGATAATAAGTGCAAAGCAAACAGATATGGATAAAGTAAAAGGACTAAAGCTTGGAGCAGATGATTATATAACAAAACCTTTTAGTTTGATTGAAGTTTCTGCAAGAATTGAAGCACATTTAAGAAGGTACAAAAAGGTAGATAGGCAGTCTGCCATAAATGGAATATTAAAATTTAAAAATGGACTTATTATAATACCTGAGGAAAAAAAGGTTACTGTGAATGAAAAAGAAATTCAAATGACTATAAAAGAATTTGAACTTTTGAGTCTTATGGCACAAAACCCAAACAAAGTGTTTTCAAAAGAAGAATTATATCATCATATATGGGAGAGTATGGATGTTGAAGGAAACAATACTGTAACTGTACACATAAAGGAACTTAGAGAAAAAATAGGAGACAGTAGTAAAAATCCTACTTTTATAAAAACTGTATGGGGGGTAGGTTATAAGTTTATAGGAGAAAGGAGTGTATAGAGACATATGAAACAAAACAGGATAATCAACATATGCTTTTCAGAAAGTGCAAAAGAAAATTTTGAACATGCTATTAGTACTGAAATACTTCAAAATCATCAAGAGATAATATTTTTTCTTGATGATCTTTCACAAGGATATATAAAAGGTGAAATAAATATTGATAAAAGAATCAATTGGTGTAATATTGTTAAGGGAGAGGACTCATTAAAGTCTTTTCTTGATTATGATATAGATGATTTAAAAGAAAATTATAGTACATTTCATAGTGAAGTTTATAAAGTAGATGATAGTGATATTTTATATTTATGGTATGGTTCTAGTAGAGAGTTCTGTGGAATGTTATATGTTTTAGAGCTTCTGAGGAATAAGAAACTAGATATATATTTAATAAATGTGAAAAATACGATTATTAGACGAAAAGAAATTGAATTTACGACTAGGTGCACTGGAGAAGTTATACCAGAAAATATAGAAAAGTATGTGGAAGCTAAAAGAAAGCTGAATTTAAATGAATATAGGGAGCTTCTTGATAACTGGGAATTATTAAAAAAGGATAATTCTATACTACGTGTTATTAAAGATGGAAAATTGGAAAGTGTAGATGAAAATTATTTTGATATAGATATACTAAAATATACACCAAGAGAATTTAGAAATCCCATAAGAACAATAGGAGATGTATTAGGCAAAAGTGAAGAAAGAATTTCAGATGAGTACATATTCTGGAGAATAAAAGAATTAATTAAAGCAGGAAAAATTGATTATAGTGGCAAATTTGGAGTTATGAGAAGAATGAAAATAAAAATAACAGATGAAGGACTCAGGTATTTAAGTACTGATAAAGATGCCATCAAGATTTGGGAGAAGAATTATGGATTATAAAATTGTTCTGATACTTGCAGCAGTAGGATTTTTAATATGGATAGTGACTGATATAAGCCAAATACGAAGTGATAATATGAGAATGAATACAACTTTGAATAGGATTGCTAGAAAAGTAGGGGCATTTGACACATTAAAGGATGAATTAAAAAAGCTTATTTTAGAGGATGAAAGAATTAAGGCAATTAAATTATATAGAGAATCTACAGGCTGCGGGTTAGTTGAAGCTAAGGAATATATCGATAGTTTAAAAGCAGAACTAAATAAGGATCAAGATAAGAATGAATAATATAATTAATATGTGCTTTTCAGAATGTCCGCACCCCCGGATCGATAAACTAATTACGGTAAATTATACTTACTATTATATCAGTAATTTCTGAAGTATTGTTAGAAAGCATAAATTTATGAGCACAGCTTGAATTTACACAGTTAATTAAAATTAAATCATTTTTAACAGTTTTAAAAACTTTATCGTTAATAGTAGAGTTAAATCCACCATTCACAGTGTAAAAACAAATTGCTGCTAAATCTTTATTTAATGGAGTTTTATATTGGAATTTAAGTTGTTTTTTAGGACTAATATTAAAATGAAGTAATTCACCATTATAATTTTCCCTTGTCATTAAATTAAAAACGAAAGCTTTACCATAAGTTTTAGTATTCCAATCGCCCATAAAGTGGTCCTGCTCAAAGGAATTAAGTAATTTCTTGTACTTATTTTCATGGTCCAGAGTTATTTTCCCTTCTATAACCATGAATTTACGGGAAACTTTTGGCAGACTACTAAAAGTAGATTCTGGTATATCAATTTTAGCAATTCCCAATCTCCATAAAAAGTTTTTACTGGCATAATCAGAATTTAACGGATATGTTGTCAGTTCTGTAGCCATGCCTCCAGACCAAAATGTTGGCTTATAATTTTCTTGCCTTAGTAATTCTACATTATATTTCATATATTAATTGCACCTCTTCATATGTATCTTTTATGTTCATTATATTAAAAGATACATATATAATCAATTGATTTCCAATATAACACAAATGCAGACTTCAATTTATCTTGTGTAAATAAGCTTAGTTATCATTCCACTAGGTGATTTTTGTATTTGACATATTGAAAGAAAGATAATATATTATTTGTAAAGGTAATGGGAAATTCTCATCAAAATGTTAAACAGGTTGCTTTAAAGCTACAAGAGAAAGGATTATTAATATTAGATAGGGATGAAATGGATATGAAAAATAATGACCTTTAGAAGTGGAGAAAAAATGGACAAAAATAGTTTTAAGTTTCAGATAGATAAATATATTATACATTTTACCGTTCCCATAGTTATACTTATGGTTATTTGTAGTAGCATAGGAATTTGGCATCAAAAGTTGTATTCAAAAGAAACTATAGACTGGCTATCTCAATGTATTGGACAGGATATTTCAAATTTATTTTTTGTGGTACCTATTCTTTTAGTTTCAGGTATTGGAGCTTCAAAAGGATGTAGGACTTTTAAAATAATTTGGCTTGGAACAATGATAACTAATGTTTATTCTTACATTATTTACTGCTTTGCTGTACATTTTAACTTCTTATTTCATATTTATTGCTGCATTTTAGGACTATCAATTTTTTCATTAATATGCTTTTTTACTAAGCATATTAATGAAGACTTTAAAAGCTGGTTTAATGAAAAAACACCCACTAAAGCAGTAGGAAGCTTTTTACTGATAATTGCAGGATTATTCATTTTTTTATGGCTTTCTGATTCATTGCCTGCAGTTTTAATGGGTACTGTACCAGAGAGCATTGTTAAAGATAATTTGACTACAAATCCAGTTCAAGCTTTAGATTTTTCTTTTTTCCTTCCGTTAATGATTATTGCTGCAATAAGCCTTATTAAAAAGAAAAGGTTAGGATATATTTTAGCACCTATGATGATAATTTTTGCTATAATAACTAATATTGATATTATTTCGTTAATGACTGTTGCAATGAATATGGGCGTTTCTAGTAATATATCGTTGATAATTTGTTTTAGTGTGGTCACATTTGTAGCATTAGTATTTCTATGGAAAATGTTAAAAAGTATTTCATACCAATTTCTACAATAAGTCCTGTTTGCTCAGCCGCGGGGATAAACTGTTATGGAGAGATATAGAAAGAGGGTATAAGAAGGCTTTAAAGAAACTCAAAAAAAGTCATATTAGTTTTTAGCAAACTATAAAAAAGTTATATCATAATGTGCAGCTTTGCAGGATGGTATAGCTTTTTTCTTAATTATAAAGAAATTATTAAGTTTTATAAAGAAATAAAAAGTATTTGTATAATGATATTGTACAGGTTAGGAGAAAGATATGAAATTAAAAAAGTGGCTTATATTATCTCATTTAGCAGTTATGTTGACCCCTATAATTTTAGCTTTAATCTTGTTTGTAATTATAAATGGTTACAACAGAAATACACAGGTTATGAATTATATATCTACCATGGGTAAATTTAAGGCATATGAGAAAGTACTTGATGATCCAAATATATACGATGGAAGCTCTTTAATGAATAAAAAATTTGTAATGGATGAAGATAAAAGTTCTGTTGCAATAGAAGTATATAATGCAATGGGTCAGCAGATATATTCATCAGATGATAACATGTTAGGATATATTGACAAGAGTGAACTTTATTCTGATCTATATAAAATACAAACAGGAACTAAAGCCAATACTTTGAAAATGCCTGTATTTAAAGATAGTAAATTAGTTGGACTTTATAAAATAGTTATGACAAGAGATGACTTTATTGAAGCTGTAAATTATAGAACTGTTTTAGTCATTTTATGTTTTATATTTATGGTTTTAGTTGTATTCGCATTAGTAGTAATTCTTTTAAATAAAAAGTTTAATAAGCCTATCAAGCTCTTAATAGAAGGTATGAATAAGTTTGCTGTTGGAGATGAGGATAATTTAAATTACAAATGTAGTGATGAAATAGGAGAGCTCATAAACCACTTTAACAATATGAAAAATGATATTGAAGAAAAAAGAAAAACTATAGAACTTCAGCAAAAATCTAAGGAGTACATGATATCTGCAATATCCCATGATTTAAAGACGCCACTTACTGCAATAAGAGCTTATGCGGAGTCAATGGAATGTGAAGAAGGCCTGGATATGAAAGATTTAAAAAATAAAGTTTCTATTATACTTCACAAAAGTGATTATATGAAAAACATGATAGATGATCTAATGATGTACAACCTCCTTACAACAGATTATAAAATGAAGTTTGTAGAACTTGAAGGATCAGAGTTATTTGAAATGCTTTTCTCAGGATATGACAAGTCCTGCGAAAAAAAGGAAATAAAACTTACTTCAAATATAGAAGTAAATGGCAAGTACAATGTAGATGTGAGACAAATGACAAGGGTAATAGATAATTTAATGGCAAATGCGTTTAGGTATACAAAAGAAGGAGGAGCCATATACATGGGAGCATTTTCACCTGATGAGGAACTTCCTAATTGGCTTGAAATTAATTTTCAAAATGAGATAAGAAGCTGGAAAGAAAAAAGGCTTTTGATTTTAATCAAAAATGAAGGAAGTGGAATTAAAGATAAGGAAAAGGAAAAAGTGTTTATGCCATTTTATCAAAGTGATGATTCTAGAAGTAAAAATATGTGGAAAGGTGTAGGACTTGGATTAAGTATTGTACGACTTGTAATACAAAAACATGGCGGTGAAGTAAAAGTATTTTCAGAAGAAAACAGTACTGTTTTTATATGCGCTATACCTATGATTAAAAATCAAATAGATATTGAAGGGAGAAATTTATTATGAAAAAGAAAATTATAGCAATGTTGACTATGGGGATATTAACGGCAGGTATATTTAGTGGATGTGATGGTCTAAAAAAAGATACTATAATACCAGGAGATGTTATAAGTAAGGCTATGACTGCCTATGAAAAGCCTAAGTCCTATTATGGAGAGGCAAAGATGGAAAATTATGAAAATGGCAAGGCGGTTATGAATGGCACTATAAAGGAATGGACAGATAATTCAAATAATAAAATAAGAAGGCGTATAGAAGTTGACAATGAATCAGGTAAAATGATATCTACAAGTGATGGAGGCAAAATGCTCATATACATGGAAAAAGAAAAAAAGGCAATGACTATGAAAGCAGATGGCGATTTGACTGACAATAGTGTTGATTATAAATCTCAACTTATGAGGGAACTTAATGCAATATCAAAAACTCATACTTTAATTTATAAAGGTGAGGAAACTGTAAATGGATTTAAAACTTACCATATATTTGCTAAACCAAAACAGGAAAAGAGTTTAATAGGAGAAGTGAATTTTTGGATAGATAAGGACAATTGGTTCTTAGTAAAAAATACGTCGGAAAATGCTAATACCAAATCAAGTATGGAGTATACAAAGCTTGATTTTTCACCTAAGTTTGATAATAGCTTATTTACCCAAAAGTTACCTTCTGATGTTAAGATAGAACAGATTGATGAAAAAGTTAATCAAAATAAAATTGATATGAAGCAAGCAGAAAAAATAGCAGGAAAACCTATATTAACTTTAAATGAAAAGTCTGGATATAAATTGAAAAGTATTACCTACTTGGATGCGAAGGCAGTTAAGCACAAAGAGATAAATCAGACCTATGAAAAAAATGGAGCAGAAGCTTTAGTTCTTACAACTATCATTTTTGATGATAACAAAATACCCTCTAGTAAAGACGATTTAAAACTTGATGGGGAAAAAGATATTACTATAAGAGGTAAAAAGGGAACTTCTATGGAGGATAATGTAAAAAGCATATCATGGAGTGAAGATGGCTTTAATTATGATATGCTCATACAAGACCCTTCTATGAATATGGAGCAGGCAAAGAAAATAGTAGAGAGCTTGGAGCATTCCAAGTAAAAAACAAACAGAGACAAGGGATAAATTATATCACTTGTCTCTATTTTGATGACTTATAAAAAATTTAAATTATAAGTAATGTGGCGGCTGTAATAGGAACTAAAAGCATTGCAACTTTTAATATTGGTATAGGTACTCGTTTTGTAAATTTAGCACCTATATAGGAACCTGTTATTGTACCTACAACTACTTCAATAAGAAGATGTATATCTAAATATCCTAAGTGGTAATATCCTGCTCCTCCAGCTAAAGCAATTGGTATAATTACCATCATAGTAGTCCCTACAGATTGACGTACTGACATACCTAGAATAAACATCAATCCGATTTGAATAAAACAAGCAGATCCTATGCCAAATAAACCTGAAATGGTACCTGTAACAAGTCCTATTCCACAGGCACGTATCCAAAAATTCATTCCAGTAGGTAAAGAATTTTTTTCAGAAGAATGCTTTTTTTCTAGCACAAACATACGGATCCATAAGATTAAAGCAGATAAGTATAACATTCCTGAAGTCATCCACTTTAATTCATTAGCAGGTATAATTGCAGAAAAATTAGAGCTAGTCCAAGAGCCAATAGCTCCGAAAATTCCTACGGCAATTCCTACTTTTAGTACAGCATCCCCTTCTCTATAGTGGCTAAAAGCTCCAGATATGGATGAAAAGATCATTGCAGCTAAAGCAGTTCCAAGGGATACATGAATGGTAAAACCAAAAATTACAGTCAAAATGGATATTATAAATCCAGATCCACCTGCCCCTACAAATCCAAGTGCAATTCCAACTATGAACATTACAAGTATTATCTGTACTGCCAACATCATTCCTTCTTTCAAAGTAAATATGAAAAAAACTTAACATAATGTTTGCATTATACCATATTTTAGACGTAATATTAAAGTATGTAATAGAACTAAACGATTATTAAAAAGATGATAATTGTATTAAGTATAAATTGCTAATAGCTTTAGACCTGGAAATGGAAGGTGTTAATATATGATTGAGTGGTACAAACGCTCCTGGAGTGAAATAGTAAAGGAATTAAATAGCAATACATACTATGGACTTGATGAAGATCAAATTACCCCTCTTAGGGAAAAGTATGGGAAAAATCACATTGTTATGCCGAATAGTAAAGGTTTGTTTCATCTTACTATGGTGCAGTTTAAGGAGATATGGGTTATATCTTTAATTTTATTTGCTGCCATATTTTCCTATTTAGGTATGTTTATACAGACATTTTTGTCGCTGCTTATAGTATTTTTAAATATTTTTGCTGTAGCACTAGAACAATATAAGGAAGAAAGAAATTTTAAAGAGCTGAGAAAATTAAATTTTGGAACAGCTAGGGTAATAAGAGATGGAAGAACTATGAGGATACCTTTTGAAGAATTGGTAGTAGGAGATATAGTTATAGTTGAACAGGGGCAATTAGTACCAGCTGATATGAGAATTATAGAAAGCAATGATTTAAAAATAGATGAATGCTCCGTTACGGGAGAAAGCTTTATATCCGAAAAATATGAATCTAAAATAGATGATAATGAACTGACACTTTCAGATATGAAAAATATACTATTTAAATCATCTTCTGTTGTTTCAGGAGATGGTACAGGAATAGTTATAGCTGTGGGAATGGATACTCAAGTAGCTAACATGGTAAAACTTTTACTGAAAGAAGAAGCTGACAGGAAATCTTTTGGTTTTAGACTCAATAAGATTTTTAATATATTTAGTGAAATTTTAATTTTTGGTCTTTTAATTGCTGGAGGAGTATCCAATTACATATTTCATCACGAAATGTATTATAGCTTAAAGAGAGTGGCAAATGTATATTTACTCTCCTTGCCTCAGACATTTTCAGTAATAATTTTACTTATGGGAATTATTTTATTTAAAAATCTAGGAAAAAAGGATATAAATTTTAAAGATTTATCTAGTGTGGAAAAGCTTTCAGAGATATCTACTGTCTGTACAGATAAAGTTGGGGCTTTTTCTAAAAATAAAATGGATATTGTAAAAGCTTATGGAAGTACTGGATTTATTGATATTAGTGAGGAATCTTTAGAGGATGGCATACATGAAAGCTTGTATAGGATGATGCATATAGGACTTTTATGTAATGATGTTAAATCTATAAATGGTAATATAGAAAATTCTAGAGAACATTTAGTAGAACAGGCTCTTATAAAATTTTGTCAACAAAATGGAATAGATAAAAAAGATTTGGACAAAAGACATAAAAGAATATTTCAAATTTTATTTGATAGTGAAAGACGTATAATGACAACTGTAAATAGAATGGATGACAAATATAGAGCTCATGTAAAGGGATCAGCGGATTCTATTATAGATAGATGTACTCATATGATGAAAAATGGTGTAGAGGTTGAGATAACAGAAGAAGATATAAAGGCTATAAAAGATGCAGATATTAGTATGGCTAATGATTGCCTTTATGTGGTAGCATTTGCTTACAGAAATTTCAACTATGAACCGAGTCCTAAAGAAAATATTGAGAGTAACTTAGTGTTTGTAGGGTTAATTGGTTTTGATAATATGCTCAAAGAAAATGCAGTAAATTCTATAAAGAAGGCCCTTTCACTTTCCATTAAGCCTATTATAATTACAGAAGATAATAAACTTACAGCTTTATCTGTAGGAAAAAAGCTAAATTTTGTATCAAGGCTTTCACAAATAATTTCTGGTGTGGAAATAGATAACATGACAGAAAAAGAATTTGAACGTATAGGAGGAAAGGTTAGTATTTTTTCTATGATAAATTCTAAGCATAAAGTAAAGATAGTTAAGACTTTAAAAAGCTATGGATATATAACTGCTATAACTGGGTGGAAGCTAACGGATTTGCCTGCACTTAAAATGTCTAATGTTGGAATAACTAATACTAAAAGCAACATAGTGAAAAAATTATGTGATATATTTACAGAGAACATGGATTTCATGAGTATTATAGATACCATAGAAGATTCAAGAAAAATTATGCATATGATAAAAAAAATGATTGTATATATTATAAGTTGTAGTACCGGTTTTTTCGCGTTCTTAATGATAAGTTTGTTGTTCGATCTCAATATTTCAAATAATATGATTGTGGAATCACTCTGGTTCAACAGCGTACTTGTATTTTTATCATCTCTAGCTCTTATGTGTCAGTACAAGGAAGAAGAAGGCGACTATGATACGTATACTATTGATAAAGATATAATTAAAGAAAACATGAGTTTTATTGTTTTTGGAGGATTTTTAATGGGGGTTTTAGCATTTGGAGTTTTTTATTTTGCTAGTATACAAAAAAATAAATTCCCGTTATTTACTTCTATTTCGTTACTAAATACCTGTGCTGCGTTGTTTGTATACAGCTTTTCAAATGAAAAATTTTTTAACAACATATATTCAAATGCAATTGTGATTGTAAATGTTATTGTTCAGTTGATTGCTATATTAGTTTTAGGAAATTTTAAAATTTTATTTGACATAAATTATTGGAAGATTTTTTTAATTGGGACTGCCGTTTGGTTTATATTTTGTATGGTCTATAAATTTAGTAAAAATGAATATGTTTAACCTGTTATTTTTTGGATAATATAAAATAACAGGAGGTGGATTTTTTGACTTTATTATATTATGATTATTACTACAATAGGTTAAGGAAGATATGAAAAGACCATTAGTGTTTTATTCTATCTCCTTGGCGTTAGGGTCTTTGTCCGTTTTAGTATTTTTAGATAATGTTTTTATAGCTGCAGTAATAGCAGCTTCTTTTTTTATAATAATGTTTTATACCTTGAAAATTAAATTTTGTATTCTAAATGCTATTTTTTTTATTTTTGGAGTGGTAAGTTTCAATATGTATTTTAATATACGGCCTCAAGATTCTTCTCAAATTAGGGTAGTGGAAAAGAAAAACTACTATTTTATAGGAGACTATAGAGGAAGAAAAATTATGCTAAAAAATAAATTGGATAAGCTAAAAGAAGGAGAGAGTATAAAGGTATATGGTAATTTTAAAAGGGAATTAAATGCACAAAAAGGTATAATAGGTACTTACTATATAAAAAAATATGAGACTGGAAAAAAAGATTTTATATACTCCATATATGAATTTAAAAGAAATATATATGAAAGGTTTAAAGAAGTCATAGGCGAAGAAAGATCAGCTCTTGTTATGGCATTATGCTATGGTGAAACTTCATACATTAGTCAAGATGAAATGCAGAAGTTTCAAAAGCTTGGAGTAATTCATGCAGTAAGTGTATCAGGTTTTCATATGGCTATAATATACCAGGTATTGGAGAGTATAGTAGGACTTAAAATAGCTGTGATTGTATCAGCACTTTATGTATTTTTTACGGGTATGGCAGCTGCAACTATGAGATCATTTATAATGATATTCTTATTCAAATTATCAAAAATATTTTTTAAAGAATATGATAGCATATCTTCTCTAAGCTTGTCAGCTCTGATTTTAATAGCTGTAAAACCATATTATGTAGTGGATTTAGGATTTGACCTTTCATTTTTAGCAACTATTGGAATACTTCTGTACAATGGGAAAATTTATAGAAAACTTTTTATGCTTCCACAAAAATTGGCCTCCAGTATGAGTTTAACTTTTAGTTCTCAAATATTTACTCTACCCTATATTGCTTTTACAATTCAAAATTTCAGTTGGGGATTTATGATTGGCAATTTATTTTTGCTTCCCCTTTTTTCAATTATAGTTGTTTTAGGAAATGCTGCGCTTTGTATATGCTTTGTAGAACCTTTATTTAAATTATTGTGTAAAGCTATGGAGGTTATTTTTACTGCCATAGATGGTGCCAATATGGTTGTTTTAAAACTATGTCCTGAAATTATATATTTAAAGTATATAGACGGACTTGCCTTTATTGCAGTATTTGTAAGTTTTTTAATGTATAAAAAAGGATATAGAAAATTAAAATATGTTCCAATAGTATGTTTTATTTTAGTATTTTTAGGAGTTTATGCACCATTTATGAATATAACTTTTATAAATAATGACAATGGAAAGGCTGCAATTATAAAACAGGGAATAAATAAAGTTATGATATGCAGCTATGATGACTTTCATTCCAGTTGGATAACAAATATAAAAGATGATCAGTATATAGGAAAGGTAATAACCAATCCGGTAAAAAACTTTACCTATATAATAAATAGTAATGCCTATTTAAATATAGGTAATGATATGAATTCCAAACTTCATGTAAAAAAGAAGGAGTTCCAAATTTTATTTGATGATGGAAATAGAAATGATATCGAAGTTTTTAGTAGAAATAATTGCATATTCATTCCTAGAATTAAATCCCAAAATAAAAATTCAACTAAAAAGTATGAGAATCCACTAGAAGGTAGTACTTCTTATGTTATAATATTTAATATGATTTTTAGAATACCTACAATATGCGATTAAAATGGAAGTGAGTAAAATTGATAGACATATTTACCTTTGAAAAAAATTTAGAAAAGGGAGATTTGAGGAATTGTTACTTGTTTTGTGGTATAGATGAACTACTTATAAAAGAAAATATAAAAGCTTTAATTAAAAAAGTTATAAATCCTAATTTTATGGATTTAAATTATATGAAATTTGATGGAAGTTCCCTTGAAAGTTTTGATCCCGTAATAAATGCCTGTGAGACATTGCCTTTTATGAGTGAAAAAAAAGTTGTACTTGTATATAGAGCTTCTTTTTTTGGTGAAGATAAAAATAAATTATCCACTGAATTTAAGACTATACACAGTTACTTGAAAAACCTACCTAAGTACTGCATTTTAATATTTTACTATGTATTTAAAAGTAAAAGGGATAAACCAGGAAGAAAAATATATAGTGTTGACAAGGACATTTGTGTTGTAAAAGCTGATAAAGTAAAGGGAAAACAGCTGGAAAATAAAGTTCAAGAATTTTTTTATGAGCGTGGAAAAGATATAAAAAAATTAGATTTGAGGATATTCTGCAGCCTTATGAGCGAAAATAATTTGAGTATAATAGAAAATGAAGTAGAAAAATTGTGTTGTTACACTTATGGAAGAAATATAGAAAGAGAAGACATGAAAAAGATGTTTTTAAGAAGTGGTGATGAGGATATATTTGATTTGGTAAATGCAATATCTGATAAAAAGATAAAAGATGCACTTTACATGTTAAATGAACTCATGTATAAAGGGTATAAAATAAGCTATATTTTATCTATGGTAGAGAGACAGTTCAACCTTCTTTTTAAAATAAAAATGTGCTTGGAAGAGAGAATAACCAAAGAAGAAATTATGAAAGAATTAAACATAAAATCAGAATATGGTTACAGCATTATGGTAAAACAAAGTAAAAAGTTTACAATAAATCAACTAAAAAAAGCAGTGGCATTGTGTTTGAATACAGAAAAGAGAATAAAGAGTTTATCTATAGATGAGAAAACTGAAATGGAACTTTTGATAATAAATACAACTGCATAATAAATAACCGGTTAAAACCGGTTTATTTATTATGCAGTTAATTTATTTAACTTAAAAGCTAACTTAGATTTATTTCTTGATGCTTTATTTTTGTGGATTATACCTTTTGATTCAGCCATATCCAAAGCTTTTATAGCTGCTGTAAAATTAACTTTAGCTTCTTCTACGTTTTTAGTTTCAACAGAAGCTAAGAATTTTTTTATAGTAGTCTTTAATGAAGACTTTATAATTTTATTTCTAAGTGTTTTTGTTTCGATAACTTTTATTCTTTTCTTTGCTGATTTTATATTTGCCATGCTTTCACCCCCTTATTAGTTTTATAGACCTCAACAGCGTTGGGGAAACTTGCTAGTGGGTCATTCTATTTAACAAATGATATTATAGCATTAAATTTCAACTACTTCAAGTAAAAAATCTTCATTAATTGTGCATTGTGAACTGTCAATTGTTAATTGAAGTTATGTGTTGGTATATTGAGTATGAAAACAGCTAATAATAAACTTATCAATTATTTTAAAGTCCTATCAAGTGATTCTTAGACTTAGGTGGAGTTTGCTTAAGAGGAATACATCTCTCCATCTAAGTTTTAGAAGAACTTATCCAGGGGCGTACTAGCCGTTATACACAGCATAAGAACTCTAAATTGCTGAAATTCAAGAGTTCTAATATCTCCCACCTAAAGTGGATGGAGTGTTACGGATAGTAGCCATCGGATAAAAATAAAAGTTGAATTAGGAGCGGATAATATGTTTAGTGTGAGAACTGATCTAGCAGTAGAGGCAAGAGAAGTATGTAGAAAAGAAAGAGGAGAAGAAGTTCCAGGGGTAGAGACAGAGGAAAAAATTGAAGATGACATCAAAATAACATATGTTAACATAGTAGATGACGTAGGAGAAAAAGTTATGGGAAAGCCAAAGGGATCTTATATAACTATAGATATGCCTAAGTTTACCCACTACGATGGTGAAATTAGAGATAAGGTAAGTAAAGTAGTTGGAAAAGTATTATCAGGAGTAATAAAAATAGAAGATAGCGCTACGGTATTAGTTGTAGGATTAGGAAATTGGAATATAACGCCAGATTCACTAGGGCCTAAGGTTATTTCTAAATTAATGGTAACAAGGCATTTAAAGCAGCTTGTGCCTGATAAAATAGATGAAGGTATAAGGCCAGTATGTGTCATATCTCCTGGAGTACTAGGAATTACGGGAATTGAAACAGGAGAAATTATAAGGGGAGTTTGTGAAAAGGTAAAGCCAGATTTAATAGTATGTATAGATGCACTGGCATCCAGAAAGATGGATAGGGTAAATTCAACAATACAAATAGGTAATACAGGGATATCCCCAGGTTCCGGGATAGGGAACAGAAGAATGGAATTGAGCCAGAAAACCTTAGGAGTGCCTGTAATAGCTATAGGAGTTCCTACGGTAGTAGATGCGGCTACTATGGCCAATGATACCATTGACTTGCTTTTGGATGACCTTATAAATAAAAGTAAAGGTGGAAGTGAATTTTACAAAATGCTGAAATCTGTGGATAAAGATGAAAAACAAGGGGTTATACAAGAAATAATGGAACCTTATGGGGAAAATATTATAGTGACTCCTAAAGATGTGGATTTAGTAATGGATTCAATTTCGAAAATAATTGCTGGTGGTATAAATATAGCACTTCAACCTGCTCTTGATTTAGAGGACATAAATACTTATTTAAATTAATTTGCACTTGTGATAATTTTAATTTCCTTTTCATATAAATTAACAGTATTAAATTTACATGAGAGGGGGGAATTGCTTTAAGAAATTTTAAAGCAGTCAAATATTGAATTACAGAAGATTTAATTTTAAAGGTGATCCTAAATTAGAAATGTGTATCTTAATGTTAACGGTAATACTAGTTATCATTTTGCCCTGCATAGCAAAGGCCAATTCGTACAGCAGCAATGTAAAGAGAAATATGTTCTATGTTGAAGTCTTAAACTATGCCATGCCAACAGTAAAGACTACTTCTTTTTCTGAAGATGATATGGCAGAAAATTGTTTTTCTATAGGAAACACTATTTTGAAGACTGTAGGGTTAGACATAAATAATCCTAAATCTCTTTTAGGAAGAGAGGTGGCTTTTTTAGGACTAGGCTATTCAAAAAATCAAGATATAAGTTTTAATGAGTTTAAGTTAGATGACAAACAGATAAAAAAAAATGAAAGTACATCTAAATCAAATACTCAAAATGATTTGAATTTGGAAAATAAGGATGTAACTGTGTATAACCCAAAACTTAAAAAAACTTTAGATGTGAGTAAACCTGAGGTGCTAATATATCATACCCATACTACGGAAAGCTATAAACCAGGAGATGCAAATAGCTTTGATACTACTCAAAATGTGTGTGCAGTAGGAGATGTAATGGTAAATGAACTTCAAAATAACTATGGGATATCTGCAATAAATGATAAAACAGTGCATGATGCAGAAGCTTATACTCAAAGTTATTCTAGGTCTGCTGTAACACTTGACAAGTATTTAAAAAAGTATGGTGATTTTAAACTTATAATAGATTTACACAGAGATTCTGTAGATGATAAAAAATCAGTTACAGCCAGGATGAATGGAGAAAATATATCTAAATTTATGTTGGTTATGGCCAGAAAAAATCCTCACTTTGATAAAAACATGGCTATGGCAAATTCTATAATAGATACTTCAAATAAGCTATTTCCAGGACTTTGCAAGGGAGTTTGTTACTATAATTATGGAACAAGGTACTTTAATCAGGATAAGAGCAACAATGCAATACTAATGGAAATTGGAGCAGATATAAACACTTCGGATGAATCCAAAGCCACAGGTAAATATGTTGCTAGGATAATAGCAGAGGTACTTAATAATAAGTGATAAATTTGAAAACTTTTGTATAAAATTAGTAAAAATGTTCATCCTTATAATAGAAACTTTATGCTTTTAAATCTAGTTTCTATGTGGGGTGATTTTTTTTGAGTAAAAAAGGTATTAGGGCTGTGATAATATTTTGCATTATGATAGTACTTTTCGGATTTGTAACTATAACAGCAGGACTTCCTAAATATATAAAAGATAAATCTAATTTTAAAATAAATTATACTGTTTCTCCCTTTGATTTTACAGTTGATGTAGGGGAGTATTCATTATGTTTAAATAATAAAATAGTTTATAATTTTGAAAACGGATCTAAACAAGTTATAAATATAGTGGGAGAAAAAGTACATTCAGGTACTTCTTATATTATAAATAAGACTTCGGAGACATTTAAAAATCTAGAAAGTAAACTCCCTAAATAATGTACTTTTCACTGCATATTTGTTATGATATAATTTACTGTAGTTATTCGTACAGAAAAGCTAGAGATTAATCAAATAATGAAAATCTTTTAACTTTTCATAGGTATTGGAGGAAAAGAGTATGCAGAGCGAAAGACAAAAACATATAAGAAATTTTTCTATAGTTGCTCATATAGACCATGGTAAATCTACACTTGCAGATAGATTAATTGAAAAGACAGGAACTCTTACTGAGAGGGAAATGGACTCCCAGGTACTTGATAATATGGAGTTGGAAAAAGAAAGAGGAATAACTATAAAGTCTCAGGCTGTTAGACTTATATATAAAAGACCTTCAGGAGAAGAATATATACTAAATCTTATAGATACGCCAGGACATGTGGATTTTAACTATGAGGTTTCAAGAAGCTTGGCAGCCTGTGAAGGTGCTATTTTAGTTGTGGATGCAACTCAGGGCATACAAGCACAAACCCTTGCAAATTGTTATTTGGCACTGGATCATGATTTAGAGATTGTTCCTGTAATAAATAAAATAGATTTGCCAAGTGCAAGGCCTGAAGAGGTAAAAAATGAGATAGAAGATGTTATAGGAATAGAAGCATCTGATGCACCAACAGTTTCTGCAAAAACTGGACTAAATATAGAACAGGTTTTAGAGGCAATAGTAAGCAAAGTGCCAGCTCCTGAGGGAGATGAAAATGCACCTTTAAAAGCTCTTATATTTGATTCAAATTACGATAGCTATAGAGGAGTAGTTTGTCATATAAGAGTAATGGAAGGTGTAATAAAGCCTGGGATGAAGATAAAACTTATGGTTACAGGAAAAGTGTATGAGGTTACGGAAACAGGAATTTTTGTTCCTAATTTTATGCCAAGAGACGAACTTAAAGCAGGAGATGTAGGATACTTTACCGCATCTATTAAAAATGTAAGAGATGCACGTGTAGGGGATACTGTAACCGAAGCTTCTAGAGAAGCCAAAGAACCCTTGAAGGGATACAGACCTGTTGTTTCAATGGTATATAGTGGTATATATCCTGTAGATGGAGCAAAGTATGGCGAGCTTAAAGATGCACTAGAAAAGCTTCAGGTAAATGATGCAGCTTTGTGCTTTGAACCAGAAACTTCTATAGCATTGGGGTTTGGATTTAGATGTGGATTTTTAGGACTTTTGCATATGGACGTTATACAGGAGAGGGTAGAAAGAGAATTTAACCTTGACATAATAACTACAGCTCCTTCTGTTATATATAAGATTGGAAAAACAGATGGTACTGTAATAGAACTTACTAATCCAACAAATATGCCCGAGGTTTCGGAGATAAAGTATATGGAGGAACCTATAGTAAAGGCATCAATAATAACGCCTTCTGAATATGTGGGAGCAGTTATGGAACTTTCACAAAACCGAAGGGGAACTTTTAAAGATATGCAGTATATAGAAACTACCAGAGTTTCTTTAAATTATGAAATTCCACTAAATGAAATAATATATGACTTTTTTGATGTATTAAAATCTAGAACAAGAGGTTATGCTTCACTTGACTATGAATTAAAAGGATATAAAGCTGCTGAATTAGTAAAGCTTGACATACTTTTAAATGGAGAAGTGGTAGATGCACTGTCCATGATAGTTCCAGAAGAGAGAGCTTATGAAAGAGGAAGAGGTATAGCAGAAAGATTAAAGGAAATAATTCCAAGGCAGCTTTTTGAAATACCAATACAGGCAGCGATAGGTGGAAAAATTATAGCAAGGGAAACAGTTAAGGCTATGAGAAAAGATGTACTTGCAAAATGTTATGGAGGAGATATATCAAGAAAGAAAAAACTCCTTGAAAAACAAAAAGAAGGAAAGAAGAGAATGAGGCAGGTTGGCTCCGTAGAAATCCCTCAGGAAGCATTCATGGCCATACTTAAAACTGAGGATTAGTATATAACAGGAAATTTGTTAAGAGAGTAGGAGTTTGGAAGTGGTTTTATGCAAGGTAAAAATATAGATGTTAAAAAGGCTGTGGCTCTATATATACACATACCCTTCTGTAAAAAAAAGTGCCTTTATTGTGATTTCCCATCTTATAGTGGAAAAGAAAAACTTATGGTAAGTTATACAAAAGCACTAGCTAGAGATATAGAATCTATAGGAGATAGAAAAATAAGAACTATATTTATAGGTGGGGGGACTCCCACCTATTTATCATTAGAATCTTGGAATAACATATATGAGGCATTAAAGAAAATAAATACAGAAGATAATTTAGAATTTACAGTAGAAGGTAATCCGGGTACATTTACAGAAGACAAATTCAAAGTTTTAAGGAAGATGGGAGTAAATAGACTCAGTATAGGTCTTCAGGCTTGGCAGAATTCTATACTTAAATGTATAGGTAGAATTCATACTTTAGAAGATTTTTTAAAGACATATGATATGGCAAGAAAATTTGGATTTTCAAATATAAACATAGATCTTATGTTTGGACTTCCAGGTCAGACAATAAAAGATTGGAAAGAATCACTGCAAAATGTAGTTAAGTTGAATCCAGAACATATATCTTGTTATAGTCTTATAGTGGAAAAAGGTACTCCATTTTACAATGCACATCAGTCAAAAAGCTTGAATTTGCCTGGAGAAGAAGAAGAAAGACAGATGTATTATTTTACACTTGATTTTTTGTCTAAAATGGGATATGAACAATATGAAATATCCAATTTTTCAAAAAAAGATAGAAAATGCAAGCATAATTTTATTTATTGGAACATGGAGGAGTATATAGGTTGCGGGGCAGGTGCCCATTCTTATGTAGATGGGTACAGGTATAGAAATACCAAAAATATAGAAGAATATATTTTACAGGGAAATTTAAACCAGTTTTTAAGATTAGATAAACATAAAAATTCTATCTGGGACAGTATGGAGGAATTTGTGTTTATGGGTCTTAGAAAAATAGATGGAATTTCTACAGAAGATTTCTATAGAAGATTTAACAAGGATATTTATTTTGTATATGGGGATGTAATTGAAAAGTACATAAAGATGGGTATTTTAATAAAAGAGGGACATATGCTGTACTTAAGCAAAAGAGGAATAGAAGTATCTAACAGTGTAATGTGTGATTTTATATTAACATAATTTCAAGTGAGTTAGATATCTTAAGCAAATGTGAGAAACCTTAATTAATTCTATTTTAAATTATAAAAAACATATTATTTACCTTAATAATATAGTTATATAGTATTGACAAAAAAAATTATGAGTGATATTTTTTAATCATAGCAATTAGCACTCAACAACAATGAGTGCTAATAAAGAGGAGATATTATGGAAATGGATGAAAGAAAAATAAAAATACTTCAGGCAATAGTAAATGATTATATAAACACTGCGGAGCCTGTTGGATCCAGAACCATAGCTAAAAAATACAATTTAGGTGTAAGTTCAGCTACTATAAGAAATGAAATGGCGGATCTGGAGGAAATGGGTTATTTAGAACAACTTCACAGTTCTTCAGGAAGGATACCTTCCAATAATGGATACAGGTTGTATGTTGACAAATTGATGCATATACCAAATTTGAGCCAAGAAGAAATGTATATAATAAAATCACAGATTATAGATGCAGCTTTATTTGAGGTTGATAAAATATTAAAGCAGGCTGTTTGTCTTTTATCGGAGCTTACCAAACTTACTTCTATAGTTAGAGCACCTTCAGTTAAAAGAGGTTATATAAAGCATATACAGTTAATAAATATTGAATCAAGCACCAATATATTATTAGTACTTATAATTGATAGTGGTATTATAAAGAACAATTTGATAAAGGTAGGAAAAACTATTTCAGATGATATTCTTGTTAAATTAAGTAATATGCTAAACGTCAGATTAAAGAATTTAAGTGCTGAACAAATAAATTTAGAAGTTATAAATAATTTAAAAAATGATTTTCAAGGATATGAAGATATATTCAATAATATAATTTCTGCATTGTATGATAGTTTAAATAGTGTAGATAATTCAAATATATATACTCAAGGGGCTACAAATATTTTTAATTATCCGGAATATAAGGATATAGAAAAGGCAAGAGAATTTTTATCTATGATGGATAATAAAGATAAAGTTAGTAGCTTACTGAACAGTAATTCAAATATTTCAGTAAAAATTGGTAAGGAAAATTATACAGAAGGTGCAGAAGATTGCAGCGTTGTATCTGCTGTTTATAGTTTGAATGAAAGACCTATAGGTGAAATTGGAGTCATAGGACCTACAAGGATACCTTATTCTAAAGTCATATCAATACTTGCAAATGTAGTAAAGGAAATGAATTATATTTTAAGTAATGCCTATTCTGATGAAAAATAGAATGAATTTTGTAAAATAGGTATAAATGTTAGATTGGAGGAAGTATCTAAATGTTAAAGGATAAAGGTGATAATGAAAAAGACCTTAATGAAGAATGTGAAAATGATTCAGAAAATGAAAAAAAAGATAAAGATAATGAAAGTGTAAATGAAAGCACAGAGGATAATTCAGAAGAAGAAGTAGAAGAAACAGAAGATGAAGAAGATAAAGAGATAAGTTTGCTAGGAGAATTAAAAAAAGAAAATTCAAAATTAAAAGATGAAAATAAAAAGGCCATAAATGAATTGGATTCTATTAAAGATAGACTTGCAAGGGTTATGGCAGAGTATGACAACTTTAGAAAAAGAACTGTTAAAGAGAAGGACAATATTTATTCCGATGCTTGTAAGGATATATTAAAAGAAGTTTTACCAGTGTTAGATAACCTGGAAAGGGCAGTAAATGTAGAAGGAAATGCAGAAGATTTGAAAAAGGGTATAGAGATGACAATGAAACAATTTAATAATGCCCTTTCAAAATTAAATGTAGAGGAAATTCCTTGCGAAGGAGAATTTGATCCAAATCTACATAATGCAGTTATGCATATAGAAGATGATAAATATGATAAAAATTCTATAGTAGAAGTTTTGCAAAAAGGATACAAAAGAGAAGACAAAATAATCAGATACAGCATGGTTAAAGTAGCAAATTAAGTTTAAAACATACAAATTAAATTTGTTTGAATTAAATATATGTAAGATAATTTTAACGCAGTTAAATTTAGGAGGTAAGTTAATATGTCAAAAATAATAGGTATTGATTTAGGAACAACTAATTCATGTGTTGCAGTTATGGAAGGTGGAGATCCTGCAGTTATAGCAAATTCAGAAGGAGCAAGAACAACTCCATCAGTAGTATCATTCCAGGCAAATGGAGAAAGATTGGTAGGTCAAGTTGCCAAAAGACAGGCAATAACAAATCCTGATAAGACAATAATGTCAATAAAAAGGCAAATGGGAACAGACCATAAAGTAAATATAGATGGAAAAGATTATACACCACAGGAGATATCTGCAATGATACTCCAAAAAATAAAAGCAGATGCTGAAGCTTATTTAGGAGAAACTGTAACTGAAGCAGTTATAACAGTACCAGCATATTTTAACGATAGTCAGAGACAGGCAACTAAAGATGCAGGTAAGATTGCAGGATTAAATGTACGTAGAATAATAAATGAACCAACAGCTGCATCACTTGCTTATGGACTTGATAAAACTGATACAAGTCAAAAGATATTTGTATATGACTTAGGTGGAGGTACTTTTGATGTATCCATACTAGAACTTGGAGATGGAGTATTTGAAGTTAAAGCTACAAATGGTGATACTCATCTAGGTGGAGATGACTTTGACCAGAAAGTTATGGACTATATAGCAGAAGATTTCAAAGCTAAGAATGGTATAGATTTAAGAAATGACAAAATGGCACTTCAAAGATTGAAGGAAGCAGCTGAAAAAGCAAAAATTGAACTTTCAGCATCTACTCAAACAAATATAAACTTACCATTTATTACAGCAGATGCAACTGGTCCAAAACATATAGATATGAATTTGACAAGAGCAAAATTTAATGAGTTGACTCAAGATCTAGTTGAAAGAACAATTGAACCTATGAGAAAAGCATTAAATGATGCAGGACTTACAATAAATGATATAAATAAGATCATATTAGTTGGTGGTTCTACAAGAATACCAGCTGTTCAGGAAGCAGTTAAGAATTTTACTGGTAAAGATCCATCAAAGGGAGTTAACCCTGATGAATGTGTAGCTGTAGGGGCTGCAATTCAGGCCGGAGTTTTAACTGGAGATGTAAAAGACGTATTACTCCTTGATGTTACACCTCTTACACTTGGAATTGAAACTTTAGGAGGAGTTGCCACTCCACTTATTGATAGAAATACTACAGTACCAACTAAGAAGAGTCAGGTATTTTCAACTGCAGCAGATGGCCAGACTTCAGTTGAAATTCATGTAGTTCAAGGTGAAAGAAAGATGGCTGCTGATAATAAAACTCTTGGAAGATTTACACTTTCAGGAATAGCTCCAGCTCCAAGGGGAATTCCTCAAATTGAAGTTACATTTGACATAGATGCCAACGGTATAGTAAATGTATCTGCTAAAGATAAAGGAACAGGAAAAGAAGCTAATATAACAATTACAGCTTCAACTAATTTAAGCGATGATGAAATAAACAAGGCAGTAGATGAAGCTAAAAAGTTTGAAGAACAGGATAAAAAGAGAAAAGAATCCATAGACATAAAAAATAATGCAGATCAATCTGTATATCAGACAGAAAAGACATTAAAGGACTTAGGAGATAAAGTATCAGCTGAAGATAAGAAAACTGTAGAGGAAAAAATTGAAGCTTTAAAGAAGATAAAAGATGGAGAAGATTTAGAGGCAATAAAGAAAGCTACTGAAGATTTAACTCAAACTTTCTATGGAATTACATCTAAAATATATAGTCAGAATGCTCAAGCAGGACAAAATCCAGGAGCAGATCCAAATATGGGAGCAGGACAAAATCCAGGGGCAGGAGCAGGTTCTCAAGGTGCATCAGAAAAAAAAGATGATAATGTAGTTGATGCGGATTACAAAGTAGATGATGATAAATAATATTTCCTCTTCACGATTATATAATAAGTGTGTATAATGGTAATAGTTAAGGGATGAGTTTTTATACTCTTCCCTTAATTTAAGTAGAGAACCCAAATCTCCGATTTGGCGTGAATCACTTACTCATTTGACCGAAGGGAAAAGGAGTTACAGAAATTAGAACTTAAATTTTAGTTTAATGAAAATATTTTAGGTGGTGAAAAGTAAAAAATGGCACAGAAGGACTATTATGAAGTACTTGGACTTGAAAAAGGTGCAAGTGATGGAGATATAAAAAAAGCATTTAGAAAATTAGCATTGAAATACCACCCAGATAGGAACCCCAATGATAAAAAAGCTGAAGAAAAATTTAAGGAAATAAATGAAGCCTATCAAGTACTCTCAGATCCTCAGAAAAAGGCACAATATGATCAGTTTGGAACAACTGACTTCAATGGCGGCGGTGATGCAGGCTTTGGAGGCTTTGGAGGTTTTGATTTTTCAGACATGGGAGGCTTTGGAGATATATTCGATTCTTTCTTTGGTGGTGGAGGCGGATTTGGCTCTAGCAGCAGAAGAAGAAATGCACCACAAAAAGGAGCAGATCTTGAATATACTCTAAATTTAACTTTTGAAGAAGCTGTTTTTGGAGTGGAAAAGGAAATAAATATAGCTAGAAATGAAAAATGTGAGGCTTGTGGTGGAACAGGAGCTAAAAAAGGAACACATCCCCATACTTGTGATAAATGCGGTGGAACAGGACAGATGAGAACTCAGAGGAATACGCCTCTTGGAAGCTTTGTAAGTATGAGCACTTGTGATAAATGTGGTGGAAGAGGAACTATAATAAAAGATCCTTGTCCAGAATGCAGAGGAAAAGGTGCAGTAAGAAAACATAGAAAGATAAAAGTGAAGGTTCCAGCAGGAGTAGATAATGGAAATATAATTCCATTAAGGGGACAAGGAGAAAGTGGCAAGAACGGTGGACAGTCAGGAGATCTTTATGTAAATATAAGGGTTTCACCTCATTCTAAGTTTAAGAGAAAGGGATTTGATATATATACAGATACACATATAAGCTTTGGTAAAGCTTCCCTTGGAACTAGTTTAAAAGTTGCAACTATAGATGGGGATGTAAAGTATGATGTACCATCAGGAACTCAATCAGGAACTGTGTTTAGACTTAAAGGCAAGGGTGTCCCTAGGGTTAATGGTCATGGTAGAGGTGACCAATATGTAAATGTAATTGTTGATGTACCTAAGGATTTAAATGAAAAGCAGAGAGAAGCCATTGTAATGCTTATGGAGGCGAGTGGAGAAATACCTGCAGGAGAAAGTGGAAAAAAGTCTATCTTTGATAAACTTAAACATCACCACTAATATAATTAATAGTTAAGAATTAATAGTTAATAGTTATTAAGTCAATTTTCGCACATAAGAAATTGACTTAATATAAAAATATTGCGAAGCAAAGCTTTTTAAAATAACAAAGTTCAAATAACAAAGAACAGATAAAGATGATTTCCCTCGTGTCTCAGGAAACCTATAATTTTAATATTTTCTGACGTTAGAAAGAAAATTGTCTTTATTGATATTTGAACTTTGAACTTTGAACTTTAGGAAAATTGTTTCGCAATATTTTTAAACTGTGAAAGTTGAATTATTAATCTAAAATATATCTGCGTATAAGTTAAAATTTTGTATAGGAGGAAACCTATGGACAAAGAATGGATAGAAGTCTCAATTACTACTAGCAGTGAGGCAGTAGAGGCAGTTTCAGGAATACTTTACAATACTGAAGTTAAAGGTGTATCTATAGAAGATTCTCAGGATGTAGAATTTAAGAAAAAGCATCCAGAAGATTGGGATTATTTTGATGAGAGCTTGCTTAAAATAAAAGATGGAACGGCAGTAGTAAAAGGATATTATAAGCAGGATAAGAACTTAAATGGATATTTGAAATACATAAAAGATAGTATAAATAACTTAGAAAGTTTTGGTATAGATAAAGGAAAAGGTTTAATTACGGTATCTAAAGTAAATGAAGAAGACTGGGAGAATAAGTGGAAAGAATATTATAAGCCTTATAAAGTTGGAAAACATATAGTAGTAAAACCAATATGGGAGAATTATGAAGCAGAAAAAGATGATATAATAGTAGAACTTGATCCAGGTATGGCTTTTGGTACTGGTACTCATGAAACTACAAAAATGTGCATAAAGGCATTAGAAAAATATATTAAACCTGAATATACTGTATTTGACATAGGAACTGGTTCAGGTATACTAGCAATAACTTCTTCAAAACTTGGAGCAAAAGAAGTTACAGGAGTGGATTTGGATCCTGTAGCTGTAAAATCTGCGTCAACAAATGTTGGATATAATCATATTAAAAATGTGAATATACTTCACGGAGATCTTATGGATGTAGTTAAAGGCAAGGCGAATATTGTAGTTGCCAATATAATTGCAGATGTTATAATTTTTTTAGCTGATGGAGTTAAGGATTTTATGCTTCCAGGAGGAGTTTTTATATGCTCCGGTATAATATTAGAAAGAAAAGAAGAAGTAGTTGATAAATTAAATAAAACAGGATTTAAAATAGAAGAAATAAATGAAGATGGAGAATGGGTGTGCATAGTAGCATCAGTGAAATAGGTGGTATGTTATGAATAAATTTTTTGTGCCTCAGGAAGACATAAATTTTAATACAGCCTATATTAGGGGCGAAGATGTAAAACATATACGAAAAGTACTTAGACTTAAATGTGGAGACAAGATAAACATAAATAACTGTAATGGAAAAGAATTTTTAGGTGCTATAGAGAAAATAGATAAAGATGAAGTTGTGGTAAACATTATAGAAGAACTTACGCTATATAATGAAAGCAAGATTAAAATTTATCTTTTTCAAGGGTTACCTAAGTCTGGTAAAATGGATTTGATAGTACAGAAGGCTGTTGAACTTGGAGTTTATGAAATTACACCTGTTGTTACAAGTAGGGTTGTTGTAAAAAATGATTCAGGAGAATTTAAAAAGGTAGATAGATGGAATAAAATTGCTAAGGAAGCTTGTAAGCAGTGTAAGAGAAGCATAATTCCTAAGGTTAATGTTCCAATTAGTTTCAAAGAACTTTTGAGTGAAGGGGAATATATGGATGTTATAGTAGTTCCCTATGAAAATGAAAGTAATACAGGTATAAAAAAAATAGTAAATTCTATAAAAGATAAAAGTAATCTAGAGAAAATAGCTATTGTGATAGGACCTGAAGGTGGATTTGAAGAACAAGAAATAGATGAACTTAAAAATATAAACTCTCATATAGCTACATTAGGCCCAAGAATACTTAGAACTGAAACGGCAGGTTTTGTATGCATATCGCTTATCATGTATGAATTAGGAGATTTAGGAGGTCTTTACTAGGTGAATTCAATTAATGAAAAAAAATTTGATTTAACCCTTGATAACAAAGAATTCTTTAATGCTTATGGAAGAAATAAAAAGGTAGGTATGTCTACTTTAGGATGTAGGGTAAATCAGTATGAAACTGAAGCTATGGCTGAAAAATTTATACAAGAGGGATATGATATTGTAGACTTTGAAGATTATGCAGATGTGTATGTGGTGAATACTTGTACTGTAACCAATATGGGAGATAAAAAATCTAGACAGATGATACATAGGGCTAGGAAAAAAAATAGTAATGCTGTAATTGCTGTAGTAGGGTGTTATTCCCAAATTGCACCAGACAAGGTATCAGAAATAGAAGGGGTAGATGTAGTCCTAGGAACTAGAAATAAAGGAGACGTAGTATATTGGGTAAGTAGGGTCTCTTATGAAGGGAAAAAAATAGTCAAAGTAAATGAAGTATTGAAAAATAAAACATTTGAAGACTTGAAGATAGACGAATACCAAAAGAGAACGAGAGCTTTTTTAAAAATTCAAGATGGATGTAATAGATTTTGTTCTTATTGTGCAATACCTTTTGCTAGGGGCGCTGTGTGCAGTAAATCTCCAGACAAAATAATTGAGGAAGTAGAGAAATTATCTCGTAATAATTTTAAAGAGATTATACTTTCAGGTATACATATTGCATCTTATGGTACAGATATAGACGGAGACTGGAATCTTTTGAGAATATTACAGGAGATAGATAAAGTAAAAGGCATCGATAGAGTTAGAATTGGATCTATAGACCCTCAATTTTTTACAGAAGGTGTTATAGAGAAAATGTCAAAGTTAGAAAAGTTATGTCCTCATTTTCATCTTTCACTTCAAAGTGGATGCGATGAAACCTTAAAGAGAATGAACAGGAGATATACCACTTCAGAATATGAAAAAATAGTATATGAGATAAGAAATGCCATAGAAAATGCATCTATAACTACAGATATCATAGTTGGGTTCCCTGGAGAAACAGAAGAAGAATTTAATAAAACTTATGATTTTTTAAATAGAATAGCTCTTTCCAAGATGCATGTATTTAAATACAGCAGGAGAAGTGGGACTAAAGCTGCAGATATGCCCGGACAGGTAGATGGTAAAACTAAGGATGAAAGAAGTAGCAAAGTATTGGAGTTAGATAAAAAATTAGAAAAGAAGTTTATGAATAAATTTTTAGGATATAATATGGATGTACTCTATGAACAAGAAATTGACAATGATGGAACATATTTCGAAGGCTATACTCCAAATTATATAAAGGTAATAACAAAGTGCGAAAAAGCTTTAAATTTGGAAGGAAAAATCTTGTGTACGCAACTTGAAGGTACAAAAGATGGATATATAGAAGGAAAGTTGAAAAAATTTATTTGACTTTAGCAGGATTTTATTATTAATTATTGAATATTATACTGTTAAGGGAGGTGAAATTTATGGAAGAATGTATTTTTTGCAAAATAATAAAGGGTGAAATTCCATCTGAGAAAATATATGAAGATGATATGGTACTAAGTTTTAAAGATATAGAACCAGCTGCACCAGTGCATGTACTTATAATACCTAAAAAACATATAGGCAGTATAAATGATCTTACCGAAGATGATTCTAAAATAATTGCTCATATATATTTAGTTGCAAAACAGATTGCAGCTAAACTTGGTATAGATGAAAAAGGATATAGAATTGTAACTAACTGTGGAGAAGAGGCAGGACAGACAGTACATCATGTTCATTTTCATTTACTAGGTGGTAGATCGTTTGCATGGCCTCCGGGCTAAAATTATAGGACAATTTAAGAGTTATGAAATTGTTGACAGTATCGAAAGGTTTATTGTATAATGGCTATGTGCTATTTGACCCATGTTAACTGTATTTGATTTTTTAAATTGAATTGAGCTAGCGGAGGGAGGGAGATAATATGTCAGAAATAAAAGTTGGAGAAAATGAAACTATAGAAAGTGCATTGAGAAGATTTAAGAGAAAATGTGCTAGAGCTGGTGTTCTTTCAGAAGTTAGAAAAAGAGAACACTATGAAAAGCCAAGTGTAAAGAGAAAGAAAAAATCAGAAGCTGCAAGAAAGAGAAAATTTAAATAGAATTCTTTGAAAGAGGGTATTAACTGGTAATGTCTCTTAAAGAAAGATTGCAAGAAGACTGGAAGAATGCTTTAAAATCTGGAGACAAATTTAAAGCAAACACTATAAGTATGGCTAAAGCGGCTGTCTTGTTGGTAGAAAAAACTGATGGAAAAAAACTTGACGATGAGAAAATTATAGATATAATAGCAAAAGAAGTCAAAGAGAGGCGTGAATCTATACTTGAATTTGAAAAAGGGAAAAGGCAGGATCTAGTTGAAAAAGCAAAATCTGAAATAGATATCTTGTTGGAATACCTTCCTCAGCAGTTAAGTAAAGAGGAAATTTCCGAAATTATTCGGAATGCAGTTAATGAAGTGGGTGCAGAAAGTATTAAAGATATGAAAAAGGTTATGGCAATTGTTATGCCTAAAACTAGAGGCAGAGCAGATGGCAAACTTGTAAGTCAAATAGTAAAAGAACATTTAAATTAAATGAGTAAAAGGTTGAGATTGTATCTCAACCTTTTTTTACTTCCGGTACGCTTTAAAGATTGTAATTACAGATGCCTAATCAATGAAGCTTACTTAGTGGGAGTGTTACAGTAGGTAACCATCAGATAAATTTAGGAACTTTATGTAATTTATTATATACATATCTCATAAATTATTAGGAGTAAGCTAATATATTTAAGTGAATATATATAAATTCTTAGAGGTGATACTATGGGAGACAAGATATACAATGCAAAACGGAATATTGCAGATAAACTGGAATTGCCCGGAGATATAATTTTAAATATGCCCCAAATCAAAATTACAGGAGATAATGAAATAATAATTGAAAATCATAGAGGTATTATAGCGTTTGATGAAAGTCAAATAAAAGTTAATTCAGGTATAGGATTGATATCCATATATGGAAGTAGATTTGAAGTGCTTTTTATGGGAGGAAGCACTATAACTATAGGAGGAAGATTTACATCTATAGTCTATGAAGGAAACAAGTAAATTTAGTTTTAAAAACTATAGAAGCGGAATAATTTTATTGGAAATACAATCCCTTATACCTGAAAAATTTATTAACGTTATGTGGAAAAATAATATCTACATAAAAAATATTAAAAAGAAAAGTATTACAACTATGACTATGGAGATAAATTTAAGAGATTATGATAAGATAGAGGATATAGCAAGAAGAACTGGAACTAGAATAAAGATAATAAATAGAAGAGGTCCTATATTTTTTATAATTAAGCTTAAGAGAAAAATAACTTTAGTATTCGGAATAATTTTATTTATAGGAACAATATATTATTTATCTACTTTTATATGGAGTGTAAAAATAAATTCTGAAGAAGGATTGCCGCCTTATATAATAAGACAGCAGCTTAAATCTTATGGCATAAAGCCAGGTATTAACAAAGATAAAATAAATGTATATAAAATAGAAAAAGATTTAGTAAAGGATAATGACAATATAATGTGGGCAAAGGTGAGAATACAGGGTTCTGAATTAAATGTAAGTGTAGTTCAGAGAAAATCACCTCCTAATATAGTGGAAGAAAACACTCCTTGTAATTTAATAGCCAAAAGAGATGGAAAAGTTGTAAGAGCATATACCACTAAAGGAACTGTTGTTGTAAAAGTGGGGGATGATGTAAAAAAGGGACAGCTACTTGTAAAAGGTGAACAAGGATTGGAAGGATCAACTTATAGTGTTCATGCTGCAGGATATATTATATGCACGACTACCTATGAGGCATCTGAAACTGTAAAAGTAAATAATATAAAAAATGAGAGGACAGGTAAGAAAATAGAAAACTATTATATTAATTTCAGGGGAAAGAAACAGTATCTGAAAAAAGATAATAATAAATTTAATAAATATGATAAAATAGAGGAAAGTAAATTCATCTTTGGAAAAGAGACTTATTTTGAAGTTAAACAAGTTACAGTAAAAGGAAATCTTCAAAAAATAGTACAAGACACTGGGCAAAAACTTTACAATAATATATCTTGCAATTTGGATAAATCTATAAAAATTGTAAATAAGGTAATTACTTATGAGGGTCAGGATCCTTGTAAGGTTAAAGTACAAGTTACAGCAGAAGAAAACATAGCCATTCCAGATACAATTACAAATTAAGGGCAAAATATAACTAAAGATTATATAAAGAGATACGTATAAAATGAAGAATAAAGGGTGAGCTTAATTGAAAAAACTATCATTAAAAAAGGTTTTTTTACAAGAAAAAGTTAATAAAATAATTGTTTTTATGATAAGTTTTATATTTATTTATTCGCTACTTGTAACTGGACTAACGACAAAAAAATATAACTTGAAGGAAGGAGATATTGCCAAAGTCGATATAAAAGCACCAAGGGAAGTTAAGGATGAATTATCCACAGAAACGCGCATTCGACAGGCAGAGGATTCTGTACCAATTCAATACAATAAAAAACCTGAAGTGAAAACGGGAGTTATCAGTAAGTTAAATAGTTTTTTTTCTAAAATAGATCAGGTAAATAGTTCACAATTGGAAGAAAAGGATAAAATACAAAAATTAAAAAGTGAAGATAATATAGGATTAGCAGATGATGATTATCAGGATATAATAAAGTTGAATAAAGATGAATTAAAACAACTTCAGGATTTTTTGCAAAAATCTCTCTCAGATATGTATGATAGCAATAATATAAGCGATAACACACAAAGGGATAATAGAGAAGATATAAAAAGAGCCCAGGAAATTATATTGCTGAAAGTGAGTACTTCTAATAGTTTGTCAAAAAATTTAAAGGACATAGCTACTAAAATAGGATATTCTCAAATTTCTCCAAATTTCTTTTATGATAAAGATAAGACAGAAGAACTCAGAAGAGAAGCTGTAAAAAAAGTTTCACCAGTTATAATAAAAAAGGATCAAATTATAGTAAAAGAAGGCGAACCTGTAACAAAATACCAAATAGAAGTGTTAAGAGACTTAGGACTTCTAAATAATAGTTCACATTTTCAATGGCATATTTATATTTCATTAGGTATACTGATTCTTTTAGTATTAGTATTGGAATGGGCATATTTTTCTATATATTGTCCTAAAATATATAATGACTTAAAAATGCTTATAATGGTTAATATATTGAGCTTATTAGCTATATTTATGGCTAGGACCATTGGCATAATTTCTACTTTCTTAATACCACTTACATTTGTACCTATGATAGTATCACTTCTTGTTGGAAAAAAAGTTTCACTAGTAATAAGTACTATTAATTGTGTTTTAATAAGTGTGGCTGTACAATTTAGCCTGGACATAACAGTGCTAGCTGTGGTAAATTCTGTAGTAGGATCTATTATCCTTAAAAAGATGCAGCAGAGAATGGATATATTATTTTCATGTTTATATATGACAGTTATAAATGTTATACTTACTTTTTCAATGGGGTTTTTAATCAGTGATAATATGGCAGATGTAGTTGAAAAGGCAGTATATATTGGAATTTCAACTATAATTTCTGGAATTTTAGTTATAGGTTTTTTACCTCTTTTTGAAGGAGTATTTAATATAGTTACAACTATAAAACTTTTAGAACTATCTAATCCTAATAATCCACTTCTAAAGAGATTGCTTATGGAGGCACCGGGAAGTTATCATCATAGTCTATTAGTTGGAAATTTAGCAGAAGTAGCAGCAGAAGAAGTAGGTGGGAATCCACTTTTGGCTAGGGTAGCAGCTTATTATCATGATATAGGTAAAATAAGAAGACCTTATTTTTTCAAAGAAAACCAGCTGGGAAAAGATAATCCTCATAGCAAGTTAACTCCTAGCTTAAGTGCTTTAATAATAATATCCCATGTTAAAGATGGAATTGAAATGGCTAGGGAGTATAAGCTTCCTAAAATAATAATAGATGCTATACAGCAGCATCATGGCACATCTCTCGTAAAATATTTTTATGTTACTATGAAAAATTCAAGTGAAAAACCAGAGGATGTAAAAGAGGATGATTTTAGATACCCAGGTCCAATACCTGAGACAAAGGAATCGGGTATAATAATGTTAGCAGATGGTGTAGAAGCTGCTGTAAGGTCAATAAATGACCCAACTGAGGATAAAATTGAGGAAATGGTAAATAACATAATTAAAGACAGATTAGATGAAGGTCAGCTTAATAATTGTGAGCTTACTTTAAAAGATATAGGCAAAATAAAAATTGCATTTATAAAAGCTTTACAGGGAATATATCACCATAGAATAGAATACCCGGAGGATAAATTCTCTAAAAAATCTATTAATCAATTAAAAAGTTCTACTTAAAGTAGAACTTTTACATACTAAATTGGGAGGAACGTAAATGATTTTTATAGATAATAGACAAAATAAACTAGAAGTAACACAAGAGTTAGAAGAAAATATAAAAGGTGTAATACAATGTGCTCTAAAAGAAGAGAATGTAAATATTCCATGTGAAATAAGTGTTATTTTTATAGATAATGAAGAGATAAAAAATATAAATAGGGAGAATAGAAACATAGATAAGGTAACTGATGTATTATCTTTTCCAATGTTAGAGTATCCAGAAGGCAGCGTATTTAAACAGGTATATGTAAATCATGAATTTGAAGAAAGCGATATGGATGATGGAAATTTAGTATTAGGTGATATAGCACTTTCTCTTGAAAGAGCAGAGGAACAGGCTCAGGAATTTGGGCATTCATTTTTAAGGGAAGCTTGCTATTTAACAGTACATTCAGTACTTCACCTTTTAGGATATGATCATATGGAAGAAAGTGATAAAAAAATCATGAGGCAGAGGGAAGAGGAAATTTTAAGCGGATTCAAACTATAATAATGTATATAAGTTAAAATTACATAAAATGGGGAATAGAGATGAAGGTTAAAAAGCTATTGGATAGTTTTAACTATGCTATTGAAGGTATAATATATTCTGTAAGAACTCAGAGAAATATGAAAATACATATGATAGCAGCTCTTTTAGTATTAGTTATATGCTTTATTTATGATTTAAGTAAAATGGAGATATTAGCCGTAATAATAACGATAAGTATTGTTATTATTGCGGAACTTTTTAATACTGCTGTAGAATCTGCTATAGATGCTACTATAAACTACTATCATCCACTTGCTAAAATTGCTAAAAATGTGGCTGCTGGTGGAGTGCTAGTTGCTGCTGTAAATGCTGTTGTGGTAGGATATATAATATTTTGGGATAAACTAAAGTATATTAATTTTATAGTCATGAGGAAGGTAAAAAGTACAAATCCTTATGTAATATTTATAATACTTGCAATTGTATTTATAACTACAATAATTATAAAGGCGATTTTTGGTGAAGGAACCCCATTAAAAGGAGGAATGCCAAGTGGTCATAGTGCCATAGCTTTTTCTATAGCTACTACTATAGCATTGATATCAGAACAATTAGCAGTGGTAATATTGAGTTACCTTTTGGCATTTATAGTGGCGCAAAGCAGGGTGGATTCAGATACTCATTCAGTTATAGAAGTAGTTTGTGGAGGAGCATTTGGTGTTTTAATAACTGTATTTCTTTTTAGAGTATTTGGATAAAAGGAGAATTTAAATATTATATTTATATGTTTTTTAGGGGAATAATATGAATTATGTAGACAAGTAATTTTAGAATTTTCATCAGAAATATGGAAAGTATACTATTTAAGATATATGAAAATTTGTATGATAAAAATATGGAAAAAACTTTAGTAGAAACTTTTACAAAAAAGATTTAGAAAATAAGGAGAAAATTTATGTTTAAATCAGGATTTATTACAATAATAGGAAGACCTAATGTGGGAAAATCAACACTTTTGAATAATATAATGGGGGAAAAGTTGTCTATTGTATCTTGTAGGCCGCAGACTACTAGAAACAGTATACAGACTATTCTAACAGAGGATGATTTTCAGTTGGTTTTTGTAGACACACCAGGTATACATAAACCCAAACATAAACTGGGGGACTATATGGTTAAAGCTGCTGAGGATTCCATCAAAGATGTAGATTTGGTGCTTTTTTTAACTACTCCTGAATTAGAGCCAGGCAAAGGGGATTTGTATATTTTAGAAGAACTTAAAAAATGTAATGTACCTGTGTTTTTAGTTTTAAATAAAATAGATGAAAATCCAGAACAGAGAGTAGCAGAAACTTTAAAAAATTATTCAGCTATATTTAATTTTGTGGAGGTAATACCTATATCTGCATTAAAGAAAAAGAATGTGGAAGAATTAATAGATCTTATGGTAAAGTATATGCCTGAAGGACCTAAATATTATCCGGATGATATGATTACGGATAAACAGGAGAAATTTATAGTGTCTGAGATAATTAGGGAAAAGGCACTCAGGCTTCTTTCCAAAGAAGTCCCACATGGAATAGCAGTAGAAATAGACTCAATGAAAAAAGACTCAAAGGGAATTTACAATATAGAAGCTACATTACTCTGTGAAAAAGATTCCCATAAGGGTATAATTATAGGTAAAAATGGTGCCATGTTGAAGAAAATTTCAACTTATGCAAGGAAAGATATTGAAAAATTTTTAGATACTAGGGTCTATTTAAAGGTATGGGTTAAAGTTAAGAAAGAATGGAGAGATAGTGATAGATTGTTAAAAGAATTAGGATATAAATAGTATGGGAATTTATTTTAAAATAAGGACATAATATAATTAGAACTGTAGTGGGGGATGATTTTCTGAACATATTCAAAACTAGAGCTGTCATAATTAAAACTCAAGATATAAAAGAGTCAGATAAATTGGTATGGCTTTTTACTGAAAAATTAGGCAAGATAGCAACTATAGCTAGAGGATCAAAAAGTAGTAAAAACTCTCTATTTTCTACTACACTTCAGTTTTGTTATGGAGATTATGTAGTGTATAAAGGTAAGAACTTGTATGTAATAAATGAAAGTAGTTTAATAGATTCATTTCAGGATTTATTAAATGATTTAAATGATTTAACTTATGCTTCTTATTTTTGTGAACTTACCGATATAGCAATGAATGACGGTGAAACTAGCAGTGAATTATTTAGATATCTGGTTACTTGTTTTTATCTTATAAGAAGTCATGGAGTTGATGTAGAAACTTTAGCCAGAGCATTTGAACTAAAAATTTTACAGATTACAGGATATGGTCTTAATTTTGATCATTGTGCTCTATGTAGAAAAAAAATTACCTCTTTTGATTATTTAAATCTTCAGTATTTAGGTGGAGTTTGCAGTGAATGTGAAAAAGTAAATGGTATACCTATAAAATATGCTACGTCAAGTGCGCTCAAATATTTGTCTAAAATTCCTTTAGAAAATGTATATAAGGTTATATTATCAGAAGATGTAAAAAAAGAACTATATAAAATTTTAACATTAATTATTTCTCAAAACTATTTTAGAAAACCTAAAAGTTTAGATGTTTTAAATTGCCTTCAAAGTTTTGAAAAAAATAAAAATTGAAAAGGAGAGAAAATTATGAGTGAAATAACATTAGAAAAAATTGATATTATAAGAGAGAGAACTGGGGTAACTTACGCCGAAGCAAAGGAAGCTTTAGAAAATTGTGAAGGAAATGTGGTTGATGCACTTATATATATAGAAGAAACTGAAAAATCAACTAAGGATAGTATGTATACTACAAAAGACGAATTTCTTGATTGGTTAAAGGACTTGGTTAGAAAGGGAAATGTAACTAGGATAAAAATAAGAAGAGAGGATAGAACAGTACTTGATATTCCAGTAAATGCAGGTATTGCAGCTACATTAACAGCACTTGTATGGCCTCCACTTATAGCTATAGGCATATTGACTGCTGTGTTTACAAAACTGAGCATAGAGATAATAAAAGATGATGGAAGTGTAGAAGTAGTAGATAAAATAATAAAAAGTGGAGTAAAGAGCACTGTAGATGATGTAAAAGATAAAGTTTTTAATGCAGCATCTTCTGTAAAAGATAAATTTACTAATAAAAACGAAGATGAAGATAAAAACACATACAAGTATACTGTAAAATTTGATGACATTGATGAGGATGAAAAAGGATATGGAGAAAATGAGGAAAAAAGTAGTGATAAGCAATAAATTTTATTATTAAGTTGTATTAAAAAGATATTTTGGGTTCAACTCATATACAATTTAAAATATATTGACAATTTTGAATAAAACAAAGAAGAGTATATTATTAATTTGTATATATGTGGTATAATAGCTTTAAGAATACAGTTATGAACTGTAAATTCCTCTTAGTAAATATTTTTACAATTAACTTAATTTACTATGAAGAGAGAGGGTGGACATCATAAAATTATCACCAAGGCAAGAAAAAATAATAGAATTAGTAAAAGAACATGCACCAATAACAAGTGAACAGCTTGCGTCTAAATTGAATGTTACAAGGGCAGCTTTAAGACCTGATTTAGCCATACTTACAATGACAGGCATATTAGAGGCAAAACCAAAGGTTGGATATATATATTCTCAAAAACCTTCTTACAGTTTATTATATGATTATATAATGGAAATAAAAGTAAAAGATATAATGTCAAAACCAGTAATGGTAGATGAAAATACTACTGTGTATGATGCGATACTATACTTGTTTCTAAATGATGTAGGGACTTTATTTATAGAAAACAATGGTGTTTTGATAGGAGCTGTTTCTAGAAAAGATTTTATAAAAATAGCTATGGGCAGTACAGATATGCATAAAATACCTGTAGGTGTAATAATGACAAGAATGCCTAATATAGTATGTGTGCAGAAGGATGATCCTGCATATTTAGCAGCTCAAAAAATAATGGAGCATGAAGTAGATAGTCTTCCAGTAGTAGAAAAGTCTTATGATAAATCCAAAAACGAGACGTTTAAAATTATAGGAAAAGTATCTAAAACCAACATAACAAGACTTTTTGTAAAGATAGGAGAAAGTAAATAAACCGATTATTCAGGTAAATCCTGTTAATATACAAAAATGTTAAAAACTTTATAAGGGAGATGTTTGTATGAATGGTAAGAAGTACGTTTATCTTTTCAATGAAGGAAATGCTGGCATGAGAAATTTACTTGGAGGCAAGGGAGCTAATCTTGCAGAAATGACCAATCTTGGCATACCCGTTCCCGGTGGATTTACTATATCCACAGAGGCATGTACCAAATATTATGAAGATGGTAAATCTATATCGCAGCAAGTTATAGATCAAATTTATGATGCACTTAAAAATGTGGAAGAGACAACAGGAAAAAAATTTGGAAGCATAGAAAATCCATTGTTAGTTTCAGTAAGATCAGGAGCCAGAGTTTCTATGCCAGGAATGATGGATACTATATTAAATTTAGGATTAAATGATGATACTGTAATAGGACTTAAAAAGTTGACAGGAAATGAAAGATTTGCGTATGATTCTTATAGAAGATTTATTCAAATGTTTTCAGATGTAGTTATGGGAATTGAAAAGAGAGAATTTGAAGATGTATTGGATGATGTAAAAAATGCTAAAGGAGTAAAATACGATACAGATTTAGATGAGTCCGATTTAAAGAATATAATCCAGAGATTTAAGGACATTTATAAAAAAGAAGTAAAGGAAGACTTTCCTCAAGATCCTAAAGAACAATTAATTCAGTCAGTTACTGCAGTATTCAGATCTTGGGAAAATCCTAGAGCAATAATTTATAGAAGGTTAAACGACATATCAGGTGATTGGGGAACTGCAGTAAATGTTCAATCAATGGTATTTGGAAATATGGGAGAAACTTCAGGAACTGGAGTTGCATTTACTAGAAATCCATCTACAGGAGAAAAGTCCATATTTGGTGAATATCTCATAAATGCTCAAGGAGAGGATGTAGTTGCAGGAATAAGAACACCTCAACCTATAACAAAGCTAAAAGAAGACCTTCCAGAATGTTATTCTCAATTTATGAGTATAGCAAATAAGCTTGAAAATCATTATAGAGATATGCAGGATATGGAGTTTACCATAGAACAGGGAAAATTGTATTTCCTTCAGACAAGAAACGGTAAGAGAACAGCTCAAGCTGCACTTAGAATAGCAGTAAATATGGTAGATGAAGGTCTCATCACTAAAGAAGAGGCCATACTTAAAGTTGAGCCTAAACAGCTCGACACACTATTGCATCCAAACTTTGACAGTGATGAATTGAAACGGGCAGTTGTAATAGCGAATGGACTTCCTGCATCACCAGGAGCAGCTTGTGGTAAGATATATTTTACAGCAGATGATGCTAAGAAACATCATGATCAAGGTGAAAAGGTAATACTTGTAAGGCTAGAGACTTCTCCAGAAGATATAGAAGGAATGGCAGCTTCTGAAGGAATACTTACAGTTAGAGGAGGCATGACATCTCATGCAGCTGTTGTAGCAAGAGGTATGGGAACATGCTGTGTAGCTGGATGTGGTGACCTTATCGTAAGTGAAAAGGAAAAGCTTTTCAAAAGATTAGATAAGGTTTACAAAGAAGGGGATTACATATCTTTAGATGGAAGTACTGGAAATGTATATGGAGAGCCTATAAAGACTGTAGCACCAGAAATATCAGGAGATTTTGGAATCTTCATGGGATGGGCTGACAATATAAGAAAATTGGGAGTTAGAACAAATGCAGATACACCAAGAGATGCAAACCAGGCTATTAGCTTTGGTGCCGAAGGAATAGGACTTTGTAGAACAGAGCATATGTTCTTTGATGAAGATAGAATACCAGAAATGAGGGAAATGATAGTTTCAAAAACGGAAGAGCAGAGGAGAAAAGCTTTAGATAAATTACTACCAAGACAAAAGAAAGATTTTATTGGAATATATGAGGCAATGGAAGGAAAACCTGTCACAATTAGATTTTTGGATCCACCACTTCATGAATTCTTACCTACTGAAACTGAGGATATAGAGTCTTTAGCCAAGGAAATGGGAGTAAGTTTTCAAGAACTAAAAGATACTATAGATTCTCTACATGAATTTAATCCTATGATGGGGCATAGAGGATGCAGGCTTACTGTTTCATATCCAGAAATAGCTGAAATGCAAACAAGGGCTATTATAGAAGCAGCTATAGATGTTAAAAAGAGAAAAGGGTATGATATAGTTCCAGAAATTATGATACCTCTTGTAGGAGAAATAAAAGAATTAAAATATGTTAAAGACGTAGTTGTGAGGGTAGCAGATGAAATAATACAAAAAGAGGGAATCAATTTAAAATATGAAGTAGGAACTATGATAGAAATTCCAAGAGCAGCTATTACAGCTGATGAAATAGCTAAAGAAGCTGAGTTCTTCTCATTTGGAACTAATGATTTAACTCAAATGACTTTTGGATTTTCAAGAGATGATGCAGGTAAATTTTTGAATGATTATTATGATAAAAAAGTATATGAGTTTGATCCATTCCAAAGGTTAGATCAAGTTGGAGTAGGAAAACTTGTAGAGACTGCTGTAAAATTAGGTAAAAAGACTAGACCTGACATTCATCTTGGAATATGTGGAGAACATGGAGGAGATCCATCTTCTGTAGAATTTTTCCACAATGTAGGACTTGACTATGTATCTTGTTCACCATTTAGGGTACCTGTGGCAAGGCTTGCTGCAGCTCAGGCTCAGATAAAGAATCCAAGACCAATCAAATAAATAAAATTAATAGTATGATTTTAATTTGAAAGCTTGATATAGTGGGCGGTTGAATAAGGATCGTGATGCTATGAAAAGGATAGAGTATTGTGACTTAATTTCATTAATGATTTTAAGTAAAATACTCTATTTTTTATTTTTTTGAAAGTGATGAAATAAAGTCATCTATCATAGATTCAAAGCTCTCATCTAAAGTTACTTTATTATTATGAAAATATCCAAAGGAATATAATGAGACAAAACCATGCAAAAGACTTCTTAAAGTTCGGCTCTTATGAACCAAACGGACTTCATCCTTAATGTAAAACTCTAAAATTTGACGAATGATACGATTAGTCCCTTTTGCCAAATTAAATAGCTCTGGGTTCTCCGTACTTGGAATACTCATAAAAAGTCTATAAGCGGTCGTATTTTCAAAAGCAAACTCTTTATAAATCTTGGCATATTCTTTTATGGCCTCATCACCACTCTTACCAATTAAGTTCTGCATTAATTTTTGATTCAATTCATTTAAAAGATATATTGTCATTTCTATTTTAAGGCTATCCATATTATTAAAATGATTATACAAAGAAGGATATTTTATATTCAATTTTTCAGCGATTTTTTGGAAGGTAAGTTGATTAAGACCAATTTCATCCGCCAAAGAAAAAGAAACCTGAATAATTTTTTCTTTAGTTAAATTTCTTTTTTGCATTCACTTCTCACTCCTATAATCTTATGTTATAACAGTAGTTTAACATTACAAAATATATTTATCAAGTTATATTTCATAGTTAATAAACTATACTTAATAATTTACAAACTATAAAATATAGTTTATAATCAAGTTGAAGATAGCAATAATGCAACTAGCAAGAATAAATAATATATACTTTACTATTGCCTTGCTATTTATTAATATTTTATTACGTATTTATATGTATTGATAGCACTGTCTATGGGGTTGGTTATTATTTAGAAATCTTATTATTAATTAAGTTATATAAAAGAAAGGAGTACATTTATGGAAATATGGAGAAAAAACTTAATAGTATGTTGGTTTGGAATATTTGTGGCTGCTATAGGAATGAGTCAGATTGCCCCAGTATTACCACTCTATATACAACATCTTGGAGTTCAAGACACAGCAACAATTACAAAAATTTCAGGAATTGCCTTTGGTATCACATTTATAATTTCAGCTATTTTTTCGCCAATTTGGGGAAGTGCAGCTGATAAATATGGGCGAAAGCCAATGATACTTAGAGCAAGCCTTGGTATGGCAATAACAATAGGATGCATGGGGTTTGCACCAAACGTGTATATACTCATAAGTTTAAGGTTACTTCAAGGTGTAATTACTGGCTATAGTACAGCTTGTACTGCATTGATTGCAACTCAAACAGATAAAGAACATGCAGGATATGCATTAGGTACACTTTCAACAGCTAGTATTGCAGGGGCTTTGCTTGGTCCAACTATTGGTGGTTTTATAGATGAGATATTAGGTTTACAAAGTGTATTTTTCATAACAGGAGCTTTACTTTTAATTTCCTTTATCACAACGCTTCTATTTGTAAAAGAATCATTTGTTAGAGAAGATAAAAAAGTGCTTACTATTAAAGAGGTATGGAGTACTGTTCCACAAAAAAGCTTAACTGTTACGATGTTTGTAACCTTCTTTATATTAGCTGTAGCATTATATTCTGTAGAGCCAATTGTAACAGTGTACGTTAAGCAACTATCCAATAATAGTTCACATATTGCACTTTTAGCTGGACTTACATTTTCAGCTTCAGGTTTTGCCAATATAATTGCTGCTCCAAGACTTGGAAAGCTTTCAGATAAGATAGGAGCTCATAAAGTAATGTTAACATGCCTTATATGTGCAGTGATTATTTTTATACCACAAGCTTTTGTACAAAATACTTGGCAGCTAATGGGACTTCGATTTTTATTAGGACTAGCATCTGCAGGACTTAACCCATCTGTCAATATTATATTAAAAAAGATAACACCTTCTTCTCTTACTGGCAGAGTATTTGGTTTCAACATGTCGGCAGGATATTTAGGAGTATTTGGAGGTTCAGTCTTAGGGGGGCAGATTGCAGGAATTTTAGGAATGCAGTATGTATTTTTTATAACAAGTGCATTGTTATTTATAAATGCAATTTGGGTCTACTTTAGAGTTTATAAAAAACTCAGTTTAAATTAGTAATATTATTAGATTGTTGGATGACTAATTTTTATGAAAAGTATTAAATAATTAATTCTATAAAAATAAAATTAAAAAGGAGATATGAATATGGAGAACCTGAAATTAAATAAAAATGAATTTATTGATGTAGGAAAAAGTGCTCTTGTACTTATAGACTTACAAAATGGAATTACAGCTAGAGAAGTTTCTCCTTCGCCTTATACAAGTGAAGAAGTTATTCAAAATGCAAGCAAGCTAGTCAATGCGTTTAGTGAGAAAGGAGCTTTTATAGTTCTTGTAAGAGTTTCTACTATAGATGGTAAAGATATGGTTAGACCAAAAACAGATTTAAAAGTTACTGGAATGAAATATCCAGAAGGATGGGATAACCTAGTACCTGAAATAGCAGATACCAAGGATGCCCATATTGTTACAAAGAGACAATGGGGGGCTTTTTATGGAACTGATTTAGATTTACAATTAAGACGTAGAGGAATTGATACTATTATATTAGGTGGAATTTCTACTAACATTGGTGTAGACACTACAGCAAGAGAAGCATATCAACACAGTTATAATCAAATTTTTGCAGAAGATGCAATGACAGCAGTAACAAAGGAAGAACATGAGTATGTTTGTAGATATATCTTCCCTAGGATTGGTAAAATTAGAACTACAAAAGAAATAGTTTCATTATTAAAATAAAATAGAAACCAAAATATTAAAGATTATTCAGATATTGTTGTGCCTAAAAAGGAAAAGATGTTGATGAAGGTGCTTGTGATATGATAGGACTTGGAAGACCTCTTCTTGCAGATCCTGATTAGGTAAATAAATTGCATCTGAGTAAAACTGCGTTGATACGATCATGCCTTTATGCCATGAAGGATGTCTAGGGCGTATGGTTGTGAAACAGCTCTTTATCTAAAAAAATTGGCAAAAAAGTTACTATTGTTGAAGCTATGGATAGTTTACTGGCTTTAAATGGTCCAAGCTATTTTGCTAACATGGGAATGCTTTTAGCTTTTATCCCATACAACCATATTGATGTTCTAACTTCGTCAAAGGCTGTAAAAACTACGGATAAAGGTGTTCTTGTAAATACAGAGGGCAGTGGTAAGCGGGAGATTGAGGCAGATTCAATAGTTCTTGCTGTAGGATATAATTCTAATAAAGAACTTTATAATTCTCTTAAATATGAAATCCCTGATATACGGCTTTTAGGCGATGCCAGGAAGGTTTCAAACATAATGTATGCTATTTGGGATGCTTATGAGGTTGTATCAAATTTGTAGTGAATAATTAGCAAATATAGGGGCTATAAATCGTTATCCAGGGACGTACCTGCTTTAATACTTCCACTTGGAGAAGTGGAAGTATTAAAGCAGGTAGTCATCGGATAAATGGAAAGCAAGCTTATATTTCTAAGTATAAGGTAACTTTTAATTACAAGCACTATATATTTTTTATATAATAAGTTGATTAAAATTATTAGTGCTCCAAACATTTTAACAAATCATAGTGTACAGAAATATCATTCCTATATTCATCAATAAAAATGCGATATAGTATTCTGTCATTAATCAGAGTTTGTACAAATATACCGTTTGAATAAATATCATACTGTTCGTCTTCAAATTCAAACATCTCCTTATTAGCTTTTGTAGCTTCAATCATAGTCCTGTCAAAGATTTTAATTTTTTGAAAAAACATTTCTTCACAACTAATTACCATAATATACTCTCCTTACAGATATATTTTCACTTATTCCTGGAATACTAGGACTTAGACAACAAATTCCACGTACAATCAAATAAATAATAGCTTGCATTCATTAATATAAAAATGTATATTAATTATAATTTCTGCACTTCACATACCTAATTATAGTATAATTCTAAAGCTTATTGTCGAAAGTTTACATTTCTTAAACATACTTAACGTATAATTAACATAACTAAAAAAGTTGTAATAAGGAGTGTTATATGATAGTTAATTAGGCTGTTACAAATGTTTTAACATAATAGATGAAGTAAAGGAAACTGTACAGTTTGGCAAGAATATGATTATTTATGGAGAGTTAAGTTCTTTAAAGATAGATAAAGCTATAAAAGCAATATCATTTTTTTATGTTTAAGTTTTTAGTAAGAAGTTAATCATTAAAGCTAGTTGATTTTTATTTTAAATGTTCTTGATAAGCTGAATATAAAAATTCATACTATTAAATAATAATAGTATGAAACTTTTTTTCTACGTATTTTCCTAAACTTATAATAAATTTAAACTGATTAATATTATTAGAACATTTTTTTAGTAAGTAGTAAAAAGAATTATGATTACATTTTGATATGTTTTTATAATAATCTCTAGATATTTTCCAAAATTTTTGAGGAAAAGCTAAATAAGATATTATATATTTATAATCATCTAATGTTAACGAAAAAGTTTTTTCGTATAAATTTAAACATTCTAATGTTATATCTAGCTGCCAGTTAGTAGAATTTCGCTTTAAAAATCTTCTTAAGAAATAGGAGATATCATGGGCACAATAGTCTATGCTGCATTTATCAAAATCTATTATCCAAATTTTATTGTTATCATCAAATATTATATTTTTATTTACGTAATCTAGATGGCATAGGCAGGTGTTTAAATTATCATAGTTTATAGAAGAAGATATTCTAGAGGACATTTGTGCCAATATAAGGTTGATTTCAAAATATTGTAGAAACAATTGTGAAAATTTATCTTTATATTTAACTGCTAAATTTGAGCAGTTTAATAGTTGCTTAAAATGTTTTTCAAAGGATATATATGTTTTTTCAAAATTAATCCTTTCAATACTACCTTTAATGGGAGTGAAGTTTTTGCTTACTTTATGCATTTTTGCTAAATTAGAAATGGATACTAAAAGATGATCTTTAATGTTATAATTACATTTGGTACCCGTTATCCAGGGAGTAAGCATAAAAAGCATTTCATTATATTTTACATATCGACCTCCATAAATTGTAGGTAATATTCTGGGAACTCTAATGTTATTTCTAAAAAGCCACTCTATGGCAGAATATACAAAAAGTAAATTTGCTTCATCAAAATATACTTTCTTTAAACAGTAATTTTTATTTAGATGACTTATTTTATATACTGCCCTCTGCTTATCTGTATTTTTAAATTTGATTCTATCTATAGATGCATCATTCATATTGTAATAGGGAAGTACATATTTTTTTACAGTTTTTTCAGATAACAAATCCATATAAAAACTCCTCAAAAGTTGTTCCTCTATAATAATATTAAAGTACCTTTTATAATATACATTATTTTAAAAAAAGAAGTTTCAGAAAATAAAATGTAACAAATTTCTCATATAGAGAAGAATAATTTTTACTAGTATGTGGGTAAAATAGGAATAAATATATAGCATTTACAGTAAAGTTACAGAATTATATTATAT
>NZ_LROR01000060.1:0-934 GCF_001675205.1 Clostridium coskatii
AGTTTACATCTATATAAGTTGCCCCTGCTTCTTCTTGTTTTTTTGCAATTTCCTGTATGTAGTTTCCATCTTTTTTTTCTACAGCTTCACGTATAAGCTTCCTGCTTGTATTTATTAATTCTCCTATAATTAACATACTTCAACCTCCTTCTATTTTTACCTGATTTTCATAATTTCCTAATAAACACTTTAATTAAAACATTTACAATTTAACTTATAATAATTATTTTTTTTACCTGCCTGTAGCTGCAGAAATCATTGCTTTTACATTTTCAACTTTTGCATTTGGAGGTATTGAGCATCCACTAGCTAGAATAAATCCTGTACCCATATCATCAATAAGCTTTTTACTGTAACTATAAATATCATCAGGAGTGCTAAGTACAAGTTTTGCTGCAGGTACATCTCCTTTAATGCATACAGTGCTTCCAAGTACCTCCTTTATCTTATAAATATCCGTCATACCATCTGTTTCAAATATAACTTTTCCCTTTGGAAAATCCTTGAAGTAACTAAGATCACGTTCCCAGTTTCCATCACAATGAATGGCACGCACATACAGCGCCTTCTTCTATAATGGCATCTGCTGTTTCCTTAATATATTTCCATACAAAGCGCTCCCACAGCTTAGGAGAGAAATCAACTTACTTTACCCCCATAGCTTTTTTACAGAAATCTACTGTTTGCTGTGCATCTTTGCAAACTAAGTCTGCACCCATGTATTTTCCTGCTGCCTCGTCTACAGGGCCACCTCCAACTAGAATCTTCAAATCCTTTCTAAGTCCTGCATCTTCTATTTCCTTTATACATTGTTTTACGTTATCAAAGCAAGTAGTTAAAAGACAAGATATTCCTATTACCTTAGGCTTATATTGTTTTATAGCTTCAATATATTTTGATGTAGGTACATCAACTCCAAGGTCTTTTACGTCAA
>NZ_LROR01000061.1:0-78032 GCF_001675205.1 Clostridium coskatii
AGCTTCATCGCTCGACTTGCATGTGTTAAGCACGCCGCCAGCGTTCGTCCTGAGCCAGGATCAAACTCTTAATTTAAAAGTTTGTATTGACTCTTCTTATTACGAAATTACTTTTTTAGCTGCTCTCGCAGCTCAAAAGAATTGCTGGTTTATTCTAAATAAGTTGTACTTATATCTTCCTCTGTTTAATTTTCAAGGATCATTTTGCCGCCTCATCTCGACGACTTTTTTAGTTTATCATGTATTTCTAACTCTGTCAATACTATTTTAAAATATAAATTCATAATTTAAAAAATATATTCTAACTACAATTAGTATCTGATAGTGTCTGACAATTAGCAATAATGGACAATCAATAAAGATTTTTCTGATAACACAGAAAAATCTTTATTGATTGTCCATTATAAATTATAAATAGTGACTCATTTATATGTATGGATTGAGTCAAGCCTTACATCTTCTTACATAGCATTAAATATTTATAACTTTAGCAAAATACAATATAAGTATTATTGCTCCTATAAATATTCTATATACAGCAAAAACTCTCATTGGTTTTCTCTTTAAAAAATTTATAAACTTTTCTACTACAACTAACGCTACTATAAATGAAACTATAAATCCAACTGCCAGAGCAATAATTTGAGAAATATTCATAGATACATTTACTTTTATAAGTGACCATCCTGATGCTGCTATCATAGTAGGTATAGCAAGGAAAAAGGAAAACTCTGCTGCAGCTACATTTGTAAGTCCGCTTACCCATCCACCCATTATTGTGGACGCAGATCTAGACATTCCTGGCCAAAGTGAAAGGCATTGAAAACATCCTATCTTAAATGCTTGTACGAGGTTTACATTTTCAATTGTATTTGTACTATTTCCTTTCCTGTATTTGTTCTCCATATATATCATAAGGAAACCACCAAATACTAGTGCACAGGCAACAGTAACTGGATTAAATAATTTACTCTTAATTAAATCATTAAAACGCAATCCTAAAACAGCAGCAGGTATAAAAGCAACTAAAATAGTAAGCCAAAGTTTAAATCCCCATTTGCCCGGTTTAAGATTTTTAAGCGAATTAAAAATCTTATCCCAATAAAGTACTACTATAGCAAGTATGGCACCTAGCTGAATTACTACTTCAAACATATCTATATAAGCACCATTATATGTTGGTGCTTTGAAGTTTATCAGATTTCCTACTATTATCATATGACCTGTTGAAGATATTGGCAAGAACTCTGTTATTCCCTCGACTACTCCAATAGCAGCAGCTTTAATAATAAATAATAATTCCATTAACTTCACTCCCTATTAAATTTATAAACAAGTATTATTATACTATTACCGTAAGCTTTTTCACAGCATATATATTATTAATAATTTGTTACATAAGTAAAATTATCTTTTATTTCATATATAAATAAAGGATTTAGTGATGAAAATAAAATCAACTCATCACCAAATCCCATTTTTTGTACTCTATTAAACATTTCCATATAAACTTCACTTAGATTATCTATGATAAATAGTTTAAGCTTCAGGCCCAGCTTTTGCTATATCTTCGGAAACATCTTTAAACTTCTCAAAGTTTTTACTAAACTTCAGCGCCAGCTTTCTCGCTGTCTCATCATATGCTTCTTTATCTTCCCATGTATTTCTAGGATTTAATATTTCATCAGGTACACCTGGACATCTTTTAGGCATCATTACTTTAAATACAGGATGTTCCACAAATTCAACATCCTTGAACTTCCCTTTCAAAGCTTCTCTAATCATAGCCCTTGTATAGGAAAGTTTTATTCTATCTCCATTTCCATATCCTCCAGATAGCCATCCAGTATTCACTAAATATACCTGAGTGTTATACTTGTCTATTCTTTCGCCTAACAATTTTGCATAGACAGCAGGATTCATTAACATAAACGGTTCACCAAAGCAAGAGGAAAAAGTAGCTTGAGGTTCAATTATTCCTCTTTCAGTTCCAGCTATCTTGCTAGTATATCCAGACATAAAGTGATACATTGCTGCTTCTTTAGAAAGCCTTGATATAGGTGGCATTACACCAAAAGCATCTGCGGTTAAAAATATTATAGTCTCTGGATTTCCTCCTACACCACTTTCTTCTATATTATCTATATAATTTATAGGATATGCTGCCCTTGTATTTTCAGTATATCTAGCATCATTATAATCAGGTACTCTATTCCCATCTGCCACTACATTTTCAACTACAGTTCCAAATTTTATGGCATTGTATATCTGACTTTCTTTTTCCTTATCAAGTCTTATAGTTTTAGCATAACATCCACCCTCAAAATTAAATACACCTTCATTAGACCATCCATGTTCGTCATCACCAATCAGTCTTCTTTCACCATCTGCTGATAAAGTAGTTTTTCCTGTTCCTGACAATCCAAAAAATAAGCAAGTTTTATTATCTTGTCCTATATTAGCAGAACAGTGCATAGGCATGACTCCTTTTTGTGGAAGCAAGAAGTTCATTACTGAAAATACTGATTTTTTTATTTCTCCCGAGTAACTGGTTCCCCCTATTAATATAATTTTTTTATCGAAATTTACTAAAATAAAGGCATCTGAATTTAAACCGTCTTCTTTGCCCTTAGCCTTAAATCCAGGTGCCGATATAATATTAAATTCAGGAGTAAAACACTTTAAATCCTCCTCCGTTGGTCTTCTAAACAATTGATTTGCAAACAACGCCTGGGATGCCCTTTCGCATATTACTCTTATAGGAAGGGTATATTTTTTTAAAGCTCCAACAAATCCATCAAACACAAAAATGTCTTTATCACTTATATAATTTAAAATCTTATCATACATTTTATTAAAAATATCTTCTTCTATAGAAAGATTTACATTTCCCCAGTTTATTTTGTTCTTAATGCTTTCTTGATTAACTATAAATCTATCTTTAGGAGATCTTCCTGTGTACTTTCCAGTATTAATCATAAGAGCTCCCTTATTTGATAAAAATCCTTCTCCTCTTTTAATTGAAAATTCCGTTAATTCTGATGGTGATAAATTTTTATACATATTTCTATATTTATTAATATTTAAATATGATAAGTCAATATTCATGATGTTTCCCCCTAAATTAGTTTATATTTATATATTACACCATTTATAGAAAAATGCAATAAAAAAATTATTTTAAATTTAATTATAAAGTATTTTATATATTTATACCTGTAATACTACACTATATACTTTGTGTATTTTTATATGTACTACATTAATTCTATGTATTTTTGAATATGAGCTATACTTTTTATTTATAAGTTAGGTTTATAATGAATTTTATCTTATTCAAACTTGCAAAACCACTTGATAAATCACTTCCATATTATAACTTATTTAACTATGCCCTTATATTATAATTTTAACAGTCTTATATATATACATTTATAAATCATACATTGCTGTGGATGTTTATTTCCAAATTCTATTATTCAGCTTAAGAAATACAGTAAATTTACAACTTTTTAATGTAAAAATTATAATATTGTATTATAATATTAAGAGTTATTTACTTACTCGTGTATTTGTTGTGTACTATAATAGACTTCAATCTTAAATTTAGGGCCTATAGACTTATGACAAACAATATGTAAAGTAAATAAACAAATGCTTTACTTAAGTTGAAGGTGGTGTTAAAAATTAACATAAAATCTTTTTTTAGTATTATTATTTCCAAGATCGTAATAAAATTATCAAAATTTTTATTTAAAGGAGGAAGTAATTTTCCTGGAAAAGTTGCTTTAAAATTAGATAAGAACATTCTTAAAACCATATGTAAGGATTATAAAATTATACTTATAACAGGTACAAATGGTAAAACTACAACCACAAGTATGGTCTACAACATGCTAAAGGATGGGAAAAAACGTGTAATTACAAACAATACAGGTGCAAATATGCTGACAGGTATAGTTTCATGTTTTATAGAAAATTATTCGTTTAAAAAATGTAGTGAGACAAACTATGCAGTTATAGAATGTGATGAAGCAAATGTTCCTTTATTTACAGATTATATAACTCCAGAAATTATAACTGTAACAAACTTATTTAGAGATCAACTTGACAGATATGGAGAAGTTTACACTACATTAAACAAAATTCTAAAAGGTATCAAAAAAGTACCTCTTTCAAATTTAATACTTAACGGAGACGAATCTCTTCTTGGAGATCTAAATTTACCAAACAGAACTATTTATTATGGATTTAATTGTTCTCCAACAAATGTAAAAAAAGTAGATACTAATGCAGACGCTAAGTTCTGTAAAAAATGCAAAAATCCTTACAAATATAATTTTCTTACATATAATCATTTGGGCGATTACTACTGTGAAAAATGTGGATATAAAAGACCTGAATTGGATTATACTTTAGATGAAATAAAAGAGCAAACTCCAGATGGATCATTAGTAGTAATTAATGAGAAGGAATATTATATAAATCAACCAGGTACATATAATATGTATAATGCCCTATGTGCTTATTCTATAGCAATGGTTTGTGGAATATCTACTTCCTGTATATATGATTCTCTAAAAAAACAAAAGAGCAGTTTTGGAAGACAGGAAGTCATAAATATAGAAGGTAAAGAAGTTAAAATAATCTTAGTAAAAAATCCTGCCGGTTATGATCAAGCTATAAATACTTTAAGCCTTGACAACAGGACCTTTAACCTAGCTGTACTTCTAAATGACAATTATGCAGATGGAAGAGATGTATCTTGGATATGGGACGTGAATTTTGAAAAGCTGTCTTCACTGGATATAGATAAAATAATGATTTCAGGTATAAGACTTTATGACATGGCTGTAAGATTAAAAGTAGCAGGATTACCCCAAGATAACTTTATAATTTGTAAACACTATGAAAATCTAATTGATGAAATAAAAAGTTGTAAGTCAAACACAGTATATGTATTAGCCACTTATACTGCCATGATAACTTTCAGGAAATTTCTCAATTTCAAGGGATATATCAAAAAGCTGTGGTAAAATATTAGAGAAATAGGGAGTGTATCTAAAATGGAATTAAACATATGTCACTTATATCCTGATTTATTAAATGTATATGGAGATTTAGGAAATATACTCATATTAAAATATAGGGCACAGCAGCGGGGTATAGATATAAATGTATTTAATATATCTCTTGGAGATCCCTTTGACAGCTCTAAATATGACATAACTCTTTTTGGTGGTGGTCAGGACTATGAACAGTCTATAGTATCGGAGGACCTTGTCAAAAATAAAAGAGAAGGCATCGTAAGTTACATTGAAGAGGGTAAAGTATTTTTATCAATTTGTGGAGGCTATCAACTTCTTGGAAAATACTATTCTACACCCGATGGCCAAAAGCTACCAGGTCTTGATGTACTTAATATATATACAGAGGGAGGCAGTAATAGATTTATAGGAAATACCGTTATATATAACGAAAAATTTAAAGAAACCTATGTAGGATTTGAAAATCATTCTGGAAGAACTTATATAGGAGATTTAGAACCTCTTGGAAAAGTAATCGTAGGTTATGGTAATAATGGAGAAGATGGATACGAAGGCTGCATATACAAAAATTGTTTTTGCACTTATTTCCACGGTTCTCTCCTTTCTAAAAATCCTGAATTAGCAGATAGATTTATATCTACAGCTATTTCTAAAAAATATGGTGATACAAAACTTGACCCTCTAGATGATACCTTAGAATTAAATGCTAAAAAGTTTATAATAGAAAGAGAAACCAAAAATAAATCTAATTAATCTACATCTTTATGTAGAATTTCTAGCTTGAAAGTTTACTTATACCAGCCATATACTAACAAATTTCATCACACTAAAAACTTTTAATAAGTCTAAAGTTCGGCATTTTGAAAATCTAAAGAAGCTTATATAAACTCGTACCTCAGACATATATAAGCTTCTAAGATTTTCTAAAATACCTCACTAAGACTTATCAAAATATTTAACGAACTGAAGGTTGTAAAAATATCCGGAGTATAATTTGATTTTTCGTTTAGAAACTCTCTATAATTTTAGTCATCTATTAATGATTCCTTTATCTGTCATTCTAAACTCCTCTTCTAAAGTTATACCATCAAAAGTTCTAAAAACAAATCCTTCTTTTTTTAAATAGCTTATAATGTCTGGCAGTGCTTCTACTGTAGAAGTTTTATAGTAAGAATCATGCATTAAAACTACTGCAATTTTTTTATTCTTGCATCCATCTATTACATTTTGTTTTATAATATCTTTGGACACAAAACGTTTATCTGCATCCCCTGAAACCACGTTCCAATCTACATACTTCATTCCATTTCCCTTTAAAGTCTTCTTTATAATATTTAAATTGCTTACACTTGCTACTAAGTTATCTGACCCCCCTGGAAGCCTCACAAATACTATAGAATCTTTTCCCGTTATATTCTTTATTATATTTTTGCAAACTCGAAAATCCTCTAAATATGCATCCAAACTGCTGTACATCTCTTTATAATTATGAGAATATGTATGCACTCCTATACTCATACCGCTGTCACTTAGCTGCTTTAATATAGAAGGATTTTCTTTTGCCTTTTCACCTACTATAAAAAAAGTGGCTTTTACTCCATTTTGTTGTAATATATTTAATATCTTTGTAGTGTTATTTACAGAAGGACCATCATCAAAAGTTAAGAATACTTCTTTAGAATACGTTGGTGCATTATCTTTAGCTAAAACAATATTTTTTCTCTCTCCCGTAAAATTATATTTTACACAATCCCATTTACATATTAAACTTATACAAACAATTACAAATAAATAGATAAAAATACCATATATGATTGAATAGACAGGCTTTTTCATAAAAAACACCCTCTTTTTTAATCTTCTATCATATATGGTAACCTTTATTTTAATAAATAATTATAGTTTTTCTATTTTAAACTTATCATCTTCATAATCTACTCTTACCCTGCAGCCTGTATATATATCTCCATTAATTATCTTCTTTGCAATAGATGTTTCCAGAACGTTTTCTATATATCTTTTTAAAGGCCTTGCTCCATAGACAGGATCATAACCTTCTTCTGCCATAACTTCTTTTGCTTTTGGGGTTATTTGTATGGATATATTTTTCTCCTTAAGTCTATTTTCTATATCCTTTAGGAATATATCTATTATGAACTTAATTTCTTCTGTATTTAGGGGCTTAAACATTATTATATCATCTAGTCTATTTAAAAATTCAGGTTTAAACTTAAACTTCATATCACTCATTACTTTGTTTCTTACTTCTTTATCTATTCCATTACTGCTTTTGTTCTGTAATAAATAACTGCTTCCTATGTTAGAAGTCATAATTATAATAGAATTTTTAAAATCAACTACCTTACCCTGATTATCAGTAAGCCTTCCGTCATCTAATATTTGAAGGAATATATTAAACACATCTTCATGAGCCTTTTCTATTTCATCAAATAATATTACACTATATGGTTTTCTTCTCACTGCCTCTGTAAGCTGACCTCCTTCGTCATATCCTACATATCCTGGAGGAGCTCCTATAAGTCTCGAAACAGAATACTTTTCCATATACTCTGACATATCTATTCTTATTATATTTTCTTCACTATCAAACAGTGTCCTTGCTAAAGTTTTTGCAAGTTCAGTTTTACCTACACCTGTAGGTCCTAAAAATATAAAAGAACCTATTGGCCTTTTAGGATCTTTCATACCCGCTCTTGCTCTAAGTACCGCATTTGAAACTGCTGTAACTGCTTCCTTCTGACCTATAACTCTCTTTGCAAGTTCATCCTCTAATTTTACTAATTTCTGTCTTTCCCCTTCTACTAATTTTGAAACAGGTATTCCAGTCCATTTAGATACTATCTGAGAAATTTCTTGTTCTGTAACTTCTTCTTTTAACATTGCAGCTTCATTGTTTTCTTTAATAGATTGCTCTTTTTCATCTATAGTACTTTCCAGTTTAGGAATAACACCATATTTTAATTCTGCAATTTTATTTAAATCATATTCTCTCTCTGCTTTTTCAATTTGTCCTCTTGCCTCATCTAGCTGTTTCTTTAAATTTCTAACCTCAGTTATATTTGCCTTTTCCTTTTCATACTTAGCAGTCATCTCATTGTCTCTATCTTTAAGATTGCTAAGCTCCTTTTCTACTGCTTTAAGTCTTTCCATTGAAGCAGTGTCTTTTTCTTTGGAAAGTGCCTCTTTTTCAATCTGAAGCTGAAATATTTTTCTTTTAACATTATCCATTTCAGTTGGCATGCTATCAATTTCAGTTCTTATCATAGCACAAGCTTCATCAATTAAATCTATAGCCTTATCTGGAAGGTACCTATCTGTTATATATCTATCTGACAGCTTTGCGGCAGCCACAATAGCAGAATCATGAATTCTTATGCCGTGGTAGATTTCAAATTTTTCCTTAAGCCCCCTAAGTATGGAGATAGAATCCTCTACAGTAGGTTCATCTATAACCACAGGTTGAAATCTTCTCTCTAAAGCCTTATCTTTTTCTATATATTTTCTATATTCATCAAAAGTAGTGGCCCCTATACAGTGCAATTCACCTCTTGCTAGCATTGGTTTTATTAGATTTCCAGCATCCATAGAACCTTCTGTTTTCCCAGCTCCAACTATGGTGTGAATTTCATCTATAAAAAGCACTATTTTGCCTTCACTTTTCTGTACTTCTTTTAATACGGCCTTTAATCTTTCTTCAAATTCTCCTCTAAATTTGGCACCAGCAATCAATGCTCCCATATCTAAGGAAAATATTATCTTATCCTTTAAGCCTTCTGGTATATCTCCTCTTACAATTCTCTCTGCCAAACCTTCAATTATAGCAGTTTTTCCTACCCCTGGATCACCTATTAGTACAGGATTATTTTTAGTTCTTCTCGAAAGTATTCTAACAACTCTTCTTATTTCTTCATCTCTGCCTATAACTGGATCAAGTTTATGTTTTTTTGCCTCTTCCACAAGATTTCTTCCATACTTTGCAAGTGCCTCATAGGTTCCCTCTGGATCCTGAGTTTCAACCCTTTGATTTCCCCTTACTTGAGACAAGGCTTCTAAAAATGCATCCTTTGTAATATCAAATTTCTTAAGTATACCGTCTACGTCAGAAGAGTGAACTTCCATGATACCAAGCATTACGTGCTCTACACTTATATATGAATCTTTGAATTTTTGAGCTATCTTTTCTGCTTGCAAAAAAACATCTTCAAATCTTCTAGTTGCATAGACGGAGGAACTTTGTGCTCCTTCTCCCAGCACTTTAGGCATCTTGTCTAAAACATCTTTAGTTTCCTTTACCAGAGATTTCAAATTTACAGACATCTTTCCAAATATATTTGGAATAAGTCCATCTTGCTCAAATACTAAAGCTGAAAACATATGAATCACATCTACCTGTTGATGATTATATCTCACTGCTGTAAGTTGTGCTTCATTCATTGCATTTTGAACTTTTATTGTAAGTTTATCTATGTTCATAATAAAAATACGTCACGCAAAACTCAAAACAAGTTTTAACGCAGCTCCTCCTTTCTAAACCTCTTTAGATTAATTTAATTTATATGATAACTACCCGTTCTAATACTGACACTTGGAGAAGTGTGAGTATTAGAGCAGCTATGTCCCTGGATAATGAGTTCTAAGCATCAGGTAGTTAAAACTCCACCTGATGCTTAGAACTCTGTTTATTAAACAAGAAAATATAATTTTTTCAGTTTTATAAGTAAACCTATAAAAAATTATATTTTTGTTTTAAATCAATGGCAATATTAAAATACTTAAGAGCCTCCTGAACCTTTTTCATATCATAATACATACATCCTATTTCCATATATCTTTCATACATGCAGATATTTGTTTGAAATTTCGATAGAGCATCCAGCGAAAGATTCATATACATTTCCCCTTCAGCTAACTGACCTTTTTTTATAAATATCAACGCTTTATAATAGTATGCTCTTTCTATAAGAACTATATCATTTAACTTTATAGAACAATCTAAAGCTATATTACATATACTTTCAACTATATCCCAAATTTGATTTTTTATCAAAATACCTACTATTTTGATTACAAAATTAGCAAATTCCTCTGCATGCTCTTTAGGATGTATTTTCAATGCTTCATTTATATAAAATACTGCCTTCTCACTCATATTTAAAGTAAACATAACTTCAGCATATTCAACCATAGATGTGGATTTATCTTTCAAATTATCTTTATAAAATTCATTTGCCTTTTTTTCATATACTTTGAATTTTTCAGTATCATTTTTTAAAGAAAGTATTGCTAAAATATGATAAACTTTTGCTTTTTTTATGTCTCCATCTATCATGTTTATAAATTTTGTAATCGTATCAGACAATTCATAAGCCTTTTCATAATCATTAAGAGCAATAAAACAAATTATTTTATTATATGTAATTTTTCCTAGTAATTCATTACTACCAGTTTCTGCTGCAATGTCTAACACATTATCATAATAATTTATAGCCTGTGAAAATTCTTTTGTTTTAAAAAAATATTTGCCAACATCCATATAATACAGGATTGCTTTTTCTTTAGAAAAATTTTTTTGTAAATATTCATAATACTTTACAATTATATTATACAACTTTTCTAATTCACTTTTTTCTAGATAATAGTTAAATAAGAGATGTATTATCCTAAAACATATATTATCATAGTTATACCGTTCAGCAAATTTAAAATTATATACTAAATTTTTTTCATAATTTTTTTTATCTTGTTTTTTCTCAATATCATCTATATTTTTTATTATTTGATTTTTTATATCTAATTTCAGATACTCAAAACTAATTTCAAGTTTGTCTGATAAAAATTCTAAAATCCAATCTTCTGGTTTTATTTTATCATTTTCAATGCAGCTCATTTTAGAAATTGATATCTTACTATTACACAGTTCCTTCAAAGTATATCCCTTATATATGCGTGCTCTTTTAACTTTTTCTCCAGTAGAAAGTATCTCCATAATTATCACCTATTTTATTTAATACTCTTTTAATATTCCAATTCTTTTAAAAATTTCAACACCTTCACTTAAATACTTAGCTGCTTCCTTATCCATCTTGCTATCTTCATAGAATTTTCCAAGTTTTATTGATATATCTGCAGCTTCTTTAGTATAATTCATTTTTATCGCAAAATTCAATGCATCAATTAATGTATTTTCTGCTTCTTTTTTATTACACTCAATCATATTTATTCTAAATTTCATCATGTAATAATATACTAATGATTTATTATTTTTTTCGTCTATCTTGTCCCTTATTTCTTCTAGAACTTTCTTTGAATTTATAATATCCTTTAATTTTATATAATTTTCACATATATTTATAAGTGTGTCCACAATTTTGCCATCTTTACATTTCATTCGCAACTCTTTTGCTTTATTTAAATGTATAAATGATTCTTCAATATTATTAAACTCTCCAAAAAGTTTACCTAGATTATTTTCAATTCTTGCAGTATTTATTACATCTTCTAATTTTCTGTATACATTTAATGTTTTTTTAGAATACTTTATTGCATTATTTATATCTCCCTTTTTATTATACTCTTCTGCAAGTAAAAATAAGCTTTTAGCATATTCTTCCTTATTATCTATCTGCCTAAACTTCTCATTTGCCAGATAAGAATAGTTTATCGCTTCCTCCATATTTTCTAATTTAAAATTTATACAAGCTGTATAATAATATATTTGTCCAAGCAAGAAATCATTTCCTATATTATTTTCCTTATATACATTCTCCGCCTGCTGCAAATAACTGCTGGAAGCATGATATGATTTCATGCTTATTGTAATCTTCCCCAAACTTATAAAAGTTTTTATAATTTCTTCATATTTATTATTTTTTATAAAAACAACATTAGCAGACAATAAAAGCTGTTGAGCAATAGGATATTCTTTTCTCGCTGTATAGATTGTCCCCTTTAAATATAAATTCTTTGCTTTTTCATATTGTAAGGAATACTTTTCTGAATAATATATAGCCTCTTCTATATACTTTTCCGATTGACTCAAATTTCCACTTATTATATAAGATTCGGCTATATTTTCAAAATAAGTACATATTTTTTGTGCTTGAGTTTCTTCTGACTCCATTAAATACTCAATGGAAGTATTCAATTCACCTGCTAAGTATTCCAACAAATCCATACTAGGATTTGACTTTCCTGATTCCACCAAACTTATTTGTCCAGGTGTAATTCTATCCCCTGCCAAATCTTTTAAAGTCATATTGAGTTCTTTTCTTCTTCTCTTTATTTTTTCTCCTAAAGAAAGTATTTCCATCATTCACTCTTCCTTTATTAATCACAATTTTTGTTTCATGCCTACTTGTTCCAATATGTTACATTTTTTTCAATATATAAAAAATAAAAGCTACACCTTGGGATAACAATATCTAAATATTACATATAATTAAAGTTATATGTAATGTGAAGATTTTTGTTTAGGATAATTTTTAAACCATATTAAAATATTATCCTATATTAGTATCATTATAACATATTTTTAATTATAATATGAAAACTTTAAAAAATAAAAGCATATTGCCACAAACCTAAACAATATAGTCTAAATTAATAAAAAAACAATGTAAAATGCACATCTTTATTATTAAAAGCGTACATTTTACATTGTACTTATTAGGATTCTATACTATCTCATCCAATTCATAACTCCACCGTACATATTTCCTGCAGTATTTCTTAAGTATCTAGAAGTTTTTCTTATCATTCTCTTTTTAGATCTATCTAATTCTGGTACTACCATCATTCCTACTGCTGCACCAATTACTGCACCTGCTACAAACTTTCCACGCATTTTATTACACTCCTCTCTTTAAAAAATGCTTTTTCTTTTACAGAACTATGATTTTTTATGTTCTTTAGATAGATTATGCAAATTTATTTTTTTTAAACAGCTTAATTTTTACATTTTCATATATCAATAACCTTTATATTTTTTTCACCTTTAGATGCAATTTTTAATATCTCATTCTTTACCTCATCATTAGCTGTCTTTATCTCATTATTCATTAACCATTTTTGAACACTTTTTTTTGATTCTATTTGTAACTTTTCCTTACACTTTTCATCTGCCAATTCATTAAACAAATCCCCAGTATGACTATCTACTTTAACAAATATAACCTCAATGTTTTTCATAAGCTCGCTCATTTCTTCGTAATATTTTATAGATGAGGCTTCTTTTCTCTCCCATAGCCCAAGGGCGTGCTTGCAGGTTCCTTCATAGTCGTGGAACAAAACGACTTTTTTCTCTCCCTTAGACAAAGCATATTGTACTCCTCTAACAGCTGCTTTTAATTCTCCAGATATTTGCCTTATATTCTTACCTTCTTCACAAGAATGTGAATCGCTTTCTATATAATAAACTACATTACCTTTAACTGCCACCAATGCATAAGAATACATCTCCGTTGAAATGTTATAACTTCCATCCACATATACATGTAAACAATCTTTAGGATAGTTGCCCTCAGACTTTTTTAAAATCTTATCCTCTCCTTTTAAATATTCCAAAGCTGAATTTGTATCTTTAAAACTCTTATATGTAGCACCTTTAACACCTTTTACACGTTTTAGACATTCTCCCCAGGTGTTTACTATAATATTTTGAACCTTTTCATTTTTTTCAAAATCATATCCTTCTTTTATAGCATATACTTTTTTAACCATATCAATTTACGTGTTATATCAATCCCTTATGTAACACTTCTCCCCTCTTTTTCTTTTCTTTCAGATGATTTGAATACATTGCTTAGCTGATTTAAAACCTTAGAAACATTTGCACTTCCAATTATTTTTGTAATATATTGTACTGCTTCTCTTGTAACCAGAATTATATTTTCCTTACCCTGCCAATTTTCAATTATGATTTCTTCTGGTATTTCATTTATTATAGTATTAAGTGCAAAAAACGCCAGAGCAACATCATCTATTTTCCCAACAAAAGGTATAAAATCAGGTATTATATCTATAGGACTTGCAAGGTAAGCTATTACGCCTGACAGCATAATCTTAACCTTTATTTTAACCCTTTTGTCCTTAAATAATCTTATAAATAACATTATAATATCCGGTACAAGCATCCCATACTCTACGATTTTTTCATATTTTTGCGGCACCTTACTTACAACTTTTTTTCTAAACTTATGATACTTATCTAGAATAAGCATACTTCTTTTCTTTTTCTCTATGTTTGGAAATTTCTTTTTTTCCTCATATCTTATATCTTCTGCTTCTACCTCTAGTGCTCTAGGAAGTATTTCTACTTTTTTTAATTTAAGATTAAAGTAAGGTATCAGCTTTACTGCCAGATTTAAATCCACTCTTACTGTATCTCTGTCCACCTCTACCCCATAAGGAGAAAAGTTATCTAATAATTTCTTAAGGACAATATTTTTTACATTCTTAAATACCCTAAACTTATACACATGTACATCAAATATTTTTAAATTTATTATATTGTTATTTATATTTCCTATTCCCATCTTAACTTGAAAATTAACAGATATTTTGCTCTTATATGTCCCCTCTATTGTTATTATTTCATTTATACTTATCTTTTCTATATTAAGTCCTTCTATATTCACATACTCATGAACTATACCAAGTATGTCTTGTTCTGTCAAAATGGCTTTTCCAAAGGACACTTTCATATATAAATCTCCTCTCTAAATTTACAAACGTCTTATTATAAAGTATACAGTAAATTAAATTTTCTGCAATAAATAATTCTAGAATTCCCATACTAGTTCCATAAATTACTTTAGCAAAATTTATGATTTTAATTAGACTAATTTATAAAAATATTATAATATCATTATATGATTTTATAATATTTCGTTCGTTTTTACAAAATTTGACTATAGAACTTATAATTTTAAGTTAATTCATATAAATCACTGTAAATAATCTATCTCAAGAAAGGAGAACTTAAATGAAAAAGATAAAAAATAAGTTTATAATAATTCCTATTTTAACCTCTATTTTATCTCTTTGCATGTTACTATTTATGAATTATATTAACAGCTCTATACCCTATAAGTCATATATTTCGTTTCAAAAAGATGTATCAAAGAAAATAGTTTCAACAGTATATATGACAGATTCCCCTCAAATAAGAGTAAAATTAAAAAATGGCAGCATATATGATACGGATAATCCTAGAACCCCTAATTCTAAAGAAACACTTTTAAACGATGGAATAAGTGTATCTGAGCAATATACTGTAAATAACAGACAAGCTTATCCTACTGCTATACTTATAATTTCCATTATGACAGCTGTTTTTATGGCACTTAAGTTTTCTAACAAATCTTCTAAAAAAATAGTATCTCTCGATTCTTTGGATGCTTCTGCCATAGAAGATTCTAATTGTAATTTTAAAAGTGTAGCTGGAAATGAGGAAGCTAAAGAGAGTGTCCAGGATATAGTTGATTTCTTAAAGAATCCTAAAAAATATGCGTCTTATGGTGCAAGAATGCCAAAAGGAATTTTATTATTTGGTGAGCCAGGAACCGGAAAAACTCTCCTTGCAAGAGCTATTGCAGGTGAAGCAGAAGTTCCATTTTATGCTGTTTCAGGCTCTGATTTTGTACAAGTATATGTAGGTGTAGGTGCCAGCCGTATAAGACAGCTATTTAAAAAAGCTAAAAGCAATAAATCTGGAAAAGCAGTTATATTTATAGATGAGATAGACGCTATAGGTAAAAAAAGGGATGGCTCGGGAAGTACCGGAGGCTCTGATGAAAGAGATCAAACTTTAAATGCTCTTCTTACGGAAATGTCTGGATTTAATGAAAAAGAGGGAATTGTAATAATAGCTGCCACCAATAGGTTAGATATGCTAGATCCTGCCCTTTTAAGACCTGGAAGATTTGATAGACATATAGAAGTAACTCTTCCTGACGTTTCTTCAAGGGAAAAAATTATATCTCTCCACTTAAAAAACAAACCTGTAGACAATATAGATGTACATGAGTGGGCTCAAAAAACTTCTTACTTTTCAGGTGCAAAAATTGAGAGCTTAATAAATGAAGCTGCAATACTCGCCTGTAAAGAAGATAGTACTTATATAGAAAACAAGCACATTGATAAAGCTTTTTCCATAGTACTAACAGGGTATGAGAAAAAAGATAGGGATTATATAAAAGATATAGATAAAAGAATAACTGCTTACCATGAAGTAGGCCATGCTCTAGTATCCTCAAAAGTACTTCCAAATGAAAAGATTTCTAAAATAACAATCATTCCAAGTACTAAGGGAGCTGGAGGTTATACATTAAGTATACCTGAGGACAAGCTCTATCAAAATAAAGATTACCTACGTAAAAGAATAATGGTACTTTTAGGTGGAAGAGCTGCTGAAGAAGTTATCTTTGGAGCAGATTACGTAACCACAGGTGCCTATAATGATCTTCAGCATAGTACAAACATAGCCTTTAAAATGGTAACTCAGTATGGAATGGGAAACACTTTAGGTCTTTTAAATATGAGGGAGCTATCAGATTTAAATATAAATCAAAACGAGATTATCAAAGAGTGTAAGTGTCTTACAGATTCAATATATAATGATGTAAAAAATATTCTTATTGAAAATAGGCACTGTCTTAAAGCCACAGTTCAGTTACTTATGGAAAAGGAGACCTTATTTTCAAATGATTTAAAAAACTTATTTAACTAGCAATTTATTTATTGGGCAATGTTTTTACATTGCCCAATAAAATATGTTATGACTACTCCTCCTACAAGCCCTCCTAAGTGTCCAAAATTATCTACATTTGCTATAGAAAATCCTATTATAAGGTTTACCACAATTATAGATATTACATTCATTAAAAATTCCTTACCAATTTTATGTTTCATTTTTATAGCAAATACCAATGCCGCACCTAAAAGTCCAAATATTGCTCCTGACGCTCCTACTGAAATAGATGGCGAAAACATAAAACTAAATACCGAGGAAACTAAACCTGATATAAGGTACATCACTATGTATTTAACTTTACCATACACTTTCTCAACAAAAGAACCCATTATATAAAGTGAATACATATTTACTCCTAAATGAACTATTCCAGCATGTAAAAACATACAAGTAAAAAGTCTATAATACTCACCTGAAGCTATAAGTGAGTTAACCTTAGCTCCCATAAATACAAGTACATTTACATTACTGTCAAATATATTTCCAGAAAGGTATGCAGTTACCGCATATACAGCAACATTTAAAGCTATTATGATCCACGTTACAATTAGGTCTTTCATTTTATATATATTTTTTGACTGCTTATTTGCTAAAGTACTTTGTTTTACATAAATCATACAATTATATATTTCTTTAGCTAATTGCTCTAAATCAGGAGTATACAAAGTTATTTGATTAAAATAAGGATTTAAAAAAATTAATCCACATTGTGGATTATTATTTTCATCCACTGTGACATGTACTTCCCTATGTAACACTATTTGTACAAGTCTTACACTTTTACTGTCAAACAGTTTCTTTAAACGTAACTTTATATCTTCAGCATTTATATTTCTATAACTTTCCACCCTAGAAAAGAAAACTACCTGCATAATAGAATTTTGCTCTCTGCATAACGCCCATTTACTGCATGTTCCATTTATACCTTCTAGCTCTATAATATTAAAATTATAGTTTTTGCATAACTTGTCTATTAAATTATCAATATATGAACTCATATTTTTCTCCTCAAAAAAACGAATACACAGTATATTATCATAAATATTTTGATATCTATAACACACTGTGTAACTTATTTTTCTCAACTTAATTCCATTTATACTATTTCTTCTACGATTATACTTAGATTTTTAAGTAAATCGACTTCATAACCTGATATGTTATCTCCAGTTTCAGGATCTTGTAATACCCTTATCACCGGTCTATCCGGAAATCCTCTATTTTGCCTTACAACATACCCCTTAACTCCATTTGATAACTTAACGCAGCATCCAAGTGGATAAACAGCAAATGTATTTTTGAAATAGGATACTATTTCCTGGTCAAAACTACTTCCACTTCCTGAAAGTATAAGTTCATAAGCATCATTAGGGCGAAACTTTTTTCTATAACACCTATCGTTACTAACAGCATCATATACATCACATATGCAAACCATCTTTGCAAAATTTGTTATCTGTTTGTTTGTAAGTCCATAAGGATACCCCCTACCATCAACCCTCTCATGATGCTGTTCAACTATTTTAATTATAGGACTGTATGTACCAACCGTTTTTTTTAAGATTTTTGAACCGTATACAGGATGTTTTTTTATTTCAGCAAATTCTTCATCCGTCAACTTACCTTTTTTATTCAATATCTCTATAGGCACCTTTGTCTTTCCTACATCATGTAGGATAGCTCCCACACCAAGTTCCTTTATATCAAATTCATTGTATCCTGCGGAAATTCCTAAAAAAGAAGCCATAACACAAGTATCTATTGAGTGTACAAAAGTATAGTTATCATACGTCTGTATGTCATAAAGGCTTTTATTAACATCTCCAACATCAACTATGTAATTAATCATTTCTTCTACTGTTTTTAAAGAATGTCTTAATCCTTTTTCATCATAATTATTTAGATTTACCATTACTTTTGACATACTTTTCATAGTGGACTGTTTAAGTTGCGACAATTTTTCATCTTCGACATATACATCTTCTAATCTTTCATCTTCGACGTATACATAAAATACACCTAATTTTTTTAATTTATCTATATAGTTACTATTCAACTTTACTCCTGCTCGTAATAAAACTTGTCCTTCACAGGTTAATATACTCTTTCCAAGCACATCTTCTTCCATAACCCTATCTATAAATTCCAGTCTCATAATTTCACCCCAATAAAGTTTTACATTGTAATGTTTGTTAATAAAATAATACCATACAACCGTAAAAATTTAAATAATTTAAAATTAAAAATGCCTTAGCCTTCAAATAAATCATAACTCTACAAAATATTTTTCTAGATAAATAAAAATATGTATTTACTTATTTTGTAAATTTGTATATTATAATAATGAAAGCATTATTTCCATTATATGGAGGAGAATTATGAAAAAATTTATTATTATATTTATAAGTATTTTACTCACTGTTACAATAGTGGAAAAAGTATATGTGTCCTATAAGTGCAGAGATATCAACTACGCAGTTAAAAACTATTTTACTACTGGCATCTTTAATAAATATAAGCTGTGCAACATGGGTGATATAAATATGTATTTTTCCAATGGAACAGTTGCATTTATTAAAGTTTCTGGTATGTCTACTAAAATGCCTCATGAAAAACTAGAATATACCGTATTTATACAAAAAAACGCACGAGGAGTGTGGAAAATAAAAAAAGTATATCCTGCACAGATAACTTTAAAATAAAACTCTTTAGTTTTTACTACTTTTTCTCTTTCTACAATCTGCACATATTCCATTTAATTTAAAATCCAGTTCTTCATCCTCAAATACAAAGCCTGTTTTGCTTTTTATAATTTCCTCTATTTGCTGCATAGGACAGTCTATTTCTACTTCCTTATGACATATTTTACACTCCAATATATGTTTATGCTTTTTTCTCATTATAGCGTAACTATATTTATTTTCACCCAAATCAAATTTTCTAACAATTTTCTTATTTTCAAACAATTCTAAGGATCTATAAATAGTGGATAAATCTACATTTATGTTTCTTTCTCTACACTTTTCAAATAAATTATCAACAGTTATAGCATTCTCACTCTTAGATAATATATCTAAAATATTTAATCTTGCTTTTGTAACTTTTATTCTACGTTTTCTCAAGTACTTTTCTACATCCATAAATTCACCCCAAATTTTCACTTAAAAAACATCATTTTAATACCAAATATAATAAGTATTACTCCCCCTATATAATCTGCATATTTACTTACAATATGTATTTTCTGGAGGTACTTCGAAATAAAAAAAGCAAATAAACACATAATGAAGGTAATTAATCCTATAAACACAGTGCTAATAAGTAGATCTATCCTATTTGCTATATTATTTAAAGTTGTAAATCCTATTACCATTGCATCAATACTTACTGAAACTCCAAGCACTAGAATCATTCCTGGTTTAATGAGTATGCATTCTCCTTTACTCCCCAAACCTTCTTTAACCATAAAGATGCCTACTATAGATACTAATGCTCCTCCAATTACCTGGGGAACAGATGCAATATATGTATTAAATAAAAAGCCTGCATAAGCACCGCATATAGCAAAAAAAAACTGAAAAAATCCACATGAAAAAGAAAGTTGAAACTTATTTCTTTTCTCCACTGCGCCATTCAATCCCACACACAGTGAGACACCAAAGGCATCTAAAGAAAGTGCCACTGCAATCAAAAGTAAAAAATAAAATTTCATATTATTTTCCTTTCACAATTAAAATTACTTACTTAATTTTACTTTATTATTTTTCTAATGTCTATAAGTTTACTTACTATTCATATGTATTTTTCTGGAAAATTAAGCATATATCCATTACATTTAAGCCATTTCCTTCTGTTTTTGTATTGTGGAATTATAGATTCTACTAATCTCCAGTAATCTCTAGAATGATCCATATATACCAGGTGGCAAAGTTCATGCACAACTACATAATCTATAACTTCCATAGGTGCCATTAATATTTTGTAATTGAAACTAATATTACCGTTAGAGGAACAGCTTCCCCATCTAGTCTTCTGACACCTAATTGTTATTTTTTTTGGATAAACATTTAGATTTTTGTGATAAATATCCACTCGTTCTCTAAAAATCACCTTAGCCCTTTGTTTATAAAATTCGCATATGCTCTTTTTAATATTTTCTTCATTTTTTAATAAAACAGCTTTGCCATAAACTATAATTTTATCTTCTGCAATTTCTACATAACATTTTTTTATGTCTGCCTGCTGCATTTCTATTTTTAAAAAATTCCCTATCCATAAAAGCTTTTTTCCATCTAACAGCCCCATAGACTTCATGTTATAAATTCTATTCTTTGTAACTTCCACGTTTTCCTGTATCCATTCCATTTTATTCTCAACTATTTTCTCTATGGATGGATAACTAACATTAAGAGGTGCTATTACATATACTTCACCTTTTCCATTAATTTTAATAGTTATGTTTTTTATATCCTTCTTTATTACCTTATATTCAAATGAAGAAAGTCTATGAGTTGTTTCCATTTTTCACCTTTCACTAATTTTTAACAGTAACTGGCTTTATAGTGTCGTTAACCTTTATATAGTAAGTCTTACCTTTTTCTAACTTTTCTTGTGGCACAATAACCACCTTGTTGTCTTCTACGCTGCCTATTTTAAAAGCAACCCTTTTACCAGTAGTACCATTTATAATTTCCATATTTATTTTATTTTTCATATCAGAACTTATTTTTTTGTTAAAAATTACAGTAAATGCTTTATCCTGCGGCACCTGCTGCATTGTATCTAAAACCTTATCTTCTGGATAAAAAAACTTATATACATTGCTAAAGTATTCTTCTGGAACTTTTGCCCATCCATCTTTAGTGCCTATACAAATTTGTGATCTATCTATATTATTCACTATATACTTAAAAGCAGACCAATATTCCTCATTTTTAGCAATACTTAAATCTATATAAAATTTTTCATTATTTATTGTAACCTTTAAAAATCCTCTTTCATCTGTTCCATCTTTACACTGTCCCGACAATAATTGCGCTACTGCCAAAGAATTCTCATTACCTGTATCAAAATCAGGTTTTATTCCTACTTTTTGTATTATATTACCTGCAGGGGAATAAAACTTTTCTACAGTTAATTTCAATGCTCCTCCATCTGAAAGATCAAACATCTGCTGTGCCACACCTTTTCCATAAGTAGTATTTCCTATAAAAAAGGCTTTTTTATAATCCTTCACTGCTGCAGACAATATTTCAGAAGCACTGGCAGTATATTTATCTACCAAAAATATAGTAGGCTTGTCTATTATATTTTGTTCTTCTCCTGCCAGGTAACCTGTTTTTTTACCATTTTTATCTTCAACTATAAGTGCTAAATTTTGTCCTATAAAATTTCCTGCTACATTTAGGGCAGAATCCATATATCCTCCACCATTATCTCTCAGGTCTATTATGTACCTTGCAGGTTTATTTGCTTGAAGCTCTTTTAACTTTTCATTAAACTTTTGTGATGTGTCTTCTCCAAAAGATGCTATATGAATATATGCAGTATTACTATCCAACATTTTTCCATCTACTATTGGAATACTTACCTCTCCCCTTTTTACAGAAAAGCTTAATACCTTGTCCTGCCTTTGAATTACAAGATTAACATTTGTATTTTCGTCTCCTTTAATATATGAAGAAGCTTGATCAAGTGTTATATTGGCAAGTGAATGGGAATTAGCCGAAATTATAATATCCCCTTCCTTAAGTCCTACATTTTCTGCTGGAGAATTCGCAACTACAGAATCTACTTTTATTCCTGAAGGAACCTGAGACATATATATGCCTATTCCGTAAATTTTATTATTTATAGAATTTAAAAAATTTGTTTCTTCCTCTTTAGAAAAATACTCAGTATATGGATCATTAAGTTTTTTCAATGCTTCATCTATACTAGATGCATTTAATACCCCGTCTGGTATATTGCCTACATAATAGGTTTTAATATCGTTTTTCACTTGATTCAGTACTTGTGACGAGTCTGCTGCCGATGCTGTAAATGAAAAGCCAAGTAAAAAAAACATAGTCCAAAATACTACAAATAATTTTTTTGCATATAATCTCATATCTAATTTTCTCATTGAGTTACTTTTCATATAGTAATCCTCCCAAAATTATTATAGGTTGTAATTGAAATTTGAACTTATTCGCAGATACATTTTTACAATAATGAAGTACATTTAAATATTTCATACATAAGTCTTAGTAAAAATATCCGGAGAATAATTCAACTTTCAATCTAGAAACTCTATAATTAATGAACTAATTATATCATTATTGAACATTTACTTCCATTGAAATTTATCTTTTTTGCTTACTATAGCTTAGGAGGATATAGTTACGGCAAACTTAATTATTGATATTTAATCACATATAATTCCACACTATGTAGTAATATATTATCTTACAACAATTCATAATATTGAAATATCAATTTATTTATTATATAATTAAATTGCATAATAAATGATATTAAATTTATTATTATAATTACATAATAAAAGGAGCTATAACATGAAAGAACAACTCTCTCCAATAGAATTACATAAAAGGCATATAAAAACTGCTACTACAATTTTTTTTATAGCATTAATATTAGCAGTATCTATAATAACCTATATCATTTCATCAACTTAAAATAAAATGGCAGAATCTTAAAGTTCCGCCATTTTTTATTTTGCCTATACAATAACTATTTAATTTTTTTACATTAAGTCAAAATTTTATATGTGCAAAGTTGGCATATTAATTATTTATCCTAAATTTAGTTATATTGCCCTTAAGATTTTCTGTCATACTTTCAAGGTTTTCTGCAACTTCGTATACTTTATTTGCAGACTTACTCATTTCAGCACTGGAAGCAGCTATTTCCTCAGTAGATGCAGCCATCTCTTCTGCAGTAGCTGAGGTTTCTTCTACACTACTCACTATTTTATCTTTGCTTTTTTCAAGGTTGTCTACAGATACATTCACTTTTTGAATTTTAGGTATTATATTATTAACTGCATAAGTTATATTAGTAAAAGCTTCTATAGATTCATTTATAGACTTAGTTTGATTTACAATTTCATTGTCCATCTCTGAAGTTTCCTTTACTATGGCTCCTATTTTATTAGAAAGCAATTTAATTAAGCTATCTATACTTGTAGAAGACTCCTTAGTTTGTGAAGCTAATTTTCTTACTTCCTCTGCCACAACTGCAAAACCTTTTCCAGCTTCTCCAGCCCTAGCTGCTTCTATAGCTGCATTTAAAGCTAGCAGGTTAGTTTGATCTGAAACACTGTTTATAATATTAGTTATGTCATTTATTTTCAGCACATTACTGCTAAACTCCGTTATATCTCCCTTAAACATTTTAAAAGAATCATTTACCTTTGCGATAGACCTTTCTATATTAGGCAGTTTTTCACTATTTTCTTTTGCCATACTGTCTATCTCATTAGAGCTCCTATCTATTTCATTTATATCCTCTACTATCTTAGACAATTCATTGCTAAAGGAATCTATAACCCCATTTACAGCAACTAATTCTTGTGCCTGATTTGTATTTGCTCCTGCCACCTGATTTATAGTCTGGGATACATCACTTGAAGATCCAGATAATTCTTTAGAAATCAGAACCAAGCTATTTGATTCATCAACTATAGTTTTAAAATCATTTCTAATAGTATACAACAAATTATTCACAGATTTTCTCATACCTTCTATACCTTTGGCTAAAACTCCTCCTTCATCTTTATAATTCAAGTATTCTCTAGGAACTTCTTTAGTAAAATCTCCTTTTGATAAAGTATTCATATACTCTGCAGAATAAAGTAATACTTTAGTTATCTTAGATACAAAAATATTTGCTGCTATAACAGACAATATAGCTATTAGTAACACAATAATACCTATGCTTTTAAAAACTTGAAATATCTGATTATTTATTACACTTTTACTAATACCTATAAAAAACATTCCCAGTACATTTCCTTCATTATCCCTGATTGGTTTATATATTACCTCATAGGGTACATTCAATATTTTTGTTTCTCCCCTAAAGTCTTCTCCAGATTTCAACACTTTATTTGAAACCTCAGATAAAGCTTTTGTATTTACAGCTCTATTTCCTTTGTTCATTACCGTCGTAGAAATCCTTGTATCTTTTAAGAATATAGTAACTTCTTCACCTGTCTCCGCTTTTATAGAGTCTACAAATTTAGTATCTCCACTTATGAGTTTACTCCCCTTGTATAATTTGCCACCCTTTTCTTTCCATGCTCCACTATATTTTTCATCTAATAACTTTAAAGCCATACCAGAATTTGATTTCAATTGATTGGAATAGCTTTCATCTGTTATATTACTCAAATTATGATGTACTAATATAAGAACTGAAGCACTTAAAATCAAAATGATACATACTATTAAAAGATTTATTTTACCCCTAACTTTTAGATTTTTCATTTACACTCCCCCTGAAAATATAATATAACTTTATCTGATGGCTACCTACTGTAACACTCCCACTTTTATCAAAGTGGGAGCTAACCATAGCTACGCCCTAGATAATTCATCTAAACTTAGTGGGAGAAGCAAAACTCTAAAGAGAAAGCGACTGTCATCAAATCAAAGATTGGGGATATCTACTTTTTCCACTAAGTAAGATTCATTGATGAAAACGTTTATATAATTTATTTAAAAAAAGTCAGAGCACTGCTTCCGACTTTTTGTCCTGTTTTTAATTTCTTTAATCTTAAATAAATTAAAAATTTATTCATTTCCTTTATATACTATTATATCAAAAATTTAAATTATATTCTACATTGCAATTAAACTTATCAGTGAATATTATTTAGTAGCTTTCACAAAATTCATAGAAATGTTATAGTAGGTAATCATCAAACAAGATATAGCCCTATCTTACTTGCTCAAAAACACTTTTGACTATAGGGACCACATAATGGCTTCCTCCCTTTTCTTTAGCATTTTCCACCATGGCTATTACTAAAAGCTTTGGATTATCTACATTAACTGCAGCAAACCATCCAACTTCCGTTCCACTAGTATCCTCCTGTGAAGCCTTTATCTCTGCAGTACCTGTCTTTCCTGCCAAAGCCATTCCAGGTATATATGCTTCATGTCCTGTCCCTTTAGGGTTTGAAACTACCTGTTCTAGGTCATTTAAAATAATATTTGCATCTTCTTTAGGATATACATCTTTTTTCCATATCTGTGCCTTGGCATTATCTTTATATATAAGGTATGGTTTTATAATATTCCCTTCATTCACAAAAGAATCATACATTGCCATTAAGTGAACTGGGTTTAATAGAATTTCTCCCTGGCCATATCCGCTGTCTGCCAGCTGCACCTCTGTTTTTATATTTCCTTTTGAAGCTAATTGTGATCTAGAGAGTCCATACTCAAAAGGCATTCCCTCACCTAGCCCCCAATTTTTAAGTTCTGTCTCCATAGTGTCTTTTCCAATATCCAGTGCAGTTTTTGCAAAATATATATTATCTGAATAAACAAGAGCATTCAAAAGATTGCTAGGCTCGCCATAATCCTCTACTCGTGTAACATAATACTTTCCCCAACTACTGTCTTTTTGCCATTTAAGTCCAGAAATATTTTTAGACACTTGTGGATTTAATTTACCATCCTTTAAACCTATTGCTGCTGTAATAGGCTTGAAAACAGATCCGGGAACTACATTGCTCTGAAATCTATTGTATAAAGGTCTTCTCTTATCTTCATTTAAAGTTTTCCAAGTATCACTTGACATACCCATTACAAAATCATTAGGATCAAAAGAAGGAGTACTTACAAGGGCTAGAACCTCCCCCGTTTTAGGATTCATGCTAACACCCATGCCAGCATCTTGCTGCAATTCATTATATAGTAAACTTTGAATTTTAGAATCTATAGTAAGTTTTATATCTTTTCCATTATGTACTTTTCTCTTTATGAGAGTCTTTTTTTTCTTATTATTTTTATCTACAATATAAATTTCATATCCGTTTTGAGCTCTTAAAGTACTTTCATATATTTGTTCTAATCCTGATTTACCTATTATATCATCAGGTCCATAATTTTTATTTGTTTTTAATTCTTCTGCAGTAACTTTATGTACATACCCTGTTAAATGCGCAGCTGCATTTTTTAACGGATACACTCTTTCCTTTATATACTGCACTTTTACTCCAGAAATTCTTTGAAGTACAGCTAGATTACTGTCGTCTTCCTGTATTATCTTTATAGGTACAAACATATCCTTTTTTACATAAGATGCAGAGAGTTTCTTATTTATATCTTCTTTTGAAATGTTTAATAGGGCAGCTATATTTTCCTTAGATTTTTCACCATTTTGTTCTAAAGTTTCAGGTACAATCCCAATTTGTGCTGCCCTACCATCCTCTGCTATAGGATTGCCATTTCTATCATAAATCGTACCCCTTTTTCCCTGTACAGTATCTATTCTTATTTTATCCCCTTCTTTTAAATCCGGAAATATATTAGAAGGACTCCACACTACTTTCCAATCTGTTTTGTCATTATCCTTTTCTTTTTTTAAACTTATACTGTTTGAAAAATCTAATTTACCTGCTGCAGTATCCATACTTACCTTTATTGGAACTTTTGCAGCTCCATCTTCATATTTTATGTCACTGCTGCTGTCAATCTTTACATTTATATTCTTTGCTTCTATTCCACTGTAAATATTATTGTAACGACTCACAAAATCTTTTTTAGCAATCCTAGATTTACTATCTTTATCCATCTTATTGTACATTAAATCATAGTTGCATTTTGTCCATGCATCTATGTAACCATTTAAGCTATTTTTTACCATATTACTTTTGCTGCTGCACGCAGTGACTGTAAATATAGATAATGCTATGAAAATACACCATAAAAATTTACATTTCATAAAATCATACCTCTAAGACAAATCCATATTATTTAATATGTTTTTTAACTCCCTCAGTTCATCTACAGTTAGGGTAACTCCCTTTCCCATTTTATCATGTTCTTGTGACCAATCTCTTATATCATATTTAGCAGTTCTATCATTCCAGCTAACTAAATTTAATTCTTTCTTCCATCCTTTAGGGGATTTTGATAATACTCCTTTATTTTCTTTTATTTCATATTTTATACCTGCCATTTTATACACCTCTCAAAATCAAAAATTTATTTTCTATATTATACCATAATTACAGAATACCATCTATTTAAGAATTTCAATAAAAAATTAAACTTCTGAGTGTCAAATCCTCAGAAGTTTAATTTAAATTCAATCAATGAATCTTACTTAGTGGGAATTTGTTTCTCCAACTAAGTTCAGATAGAAATCCCTATTTTCGTATCTGTCCTTCTCCATAGACTACATACTTTGAAGTAGTAAGTTCGTTTAATCCCATAGGCCCTCTCGCATGAAGCTTCTGGGTACTTATACCTATTTCGGCACCAAATCCAAACTGCTCACCATCAGTAAATCTAGTAGAAGCATTTACATAAACTGCCGCAGCATCAACTTCATTTAAAAATCTTTGAGATGCGTTATAATCATTTGTTATTATAGCTTCAGAATGTTTTGTTCCATATTTATAAATATGATCCATTGCTTCATCCAGCGAATTCACTACTTTTACAGCCAATATCAAATCTAGAAATTCTGTATCATAGTCCTCTTCCGTTGCCAATTTTGCATAGGGAATCAATTTTTTCGTTTCACTACATCCTCTTATTTCAACTCCCAAACTTTTTAAGGTTTTTCCCAAATGAGGCAGGAAATTTTCAGCAGCGTTTTTGTGTACAAGCAATGTCTCCATAGCATTGCAAACTGCTGGTCTTTGAGTTTTTGCATTTAACACTATATTTTCTGCCATGCTTAAATCTGCACTTTCATCCACATAAACGTGACAATTTCCTATACCAGTTTGGATTACAGGCACTGTAGAATTCTTTACTATGGAATTGATAAGTCCCCTGCCCCCTCTTGGTATCAGTACATCTACATATTCGTTAAGTTTCATCAAAGTTTCCACTGCTTCTCTTTCAGTTATATCTATAAATTCAATAGCCCCTTCTGGAAGTCCGGCACTAACAGCAGCTTTATTTATTGTATTGTATATAGCTACATTGGAGTTTATTGCCTCCTTCCCTCCTCTTAAAATAACTGAATTTCCACTTTTAAGGCAAAGTGCAGCAGCATCCACAGTTACATTTGGCCTAGCTTCATATATTATTCCTATTGTTCCAAGAGGTACTCTCACTTTTCCAATACGCAGTCCATTAGGCCTTTTCCACATTTTAGACACTTCACCAATAGGATCTGGAAGTGATGCAACTTTAATAAGTCCACCTGCCATAGAATCTATTCTCTTTTGGTTTAGTTCAAGTCTGTCGATAAAAGCTTTACCTTTACCTGATTTTTTAGCATTATCCAGATCTAACTTATTAGCTTGTAAAATAAGTTCTTTGTTGTTTTGAAGTGCCTCTGCCATATCATCTAAAGCTCTATTTTTTAAATTCGGACCCATATTAGATAATATTCTTGCAGCCCTACTTGCAGTTTTAGCTTTTTCTACAACATAACTACCTACATCCATCTCTATAAGCCTCCTTTTATTTTTCTGCTTCAAATAAAGTTCCAATTTCTTTATTTGAAACTATATCTTCTATAACAGAATCTTGGGATCCATTTGCTATTATCATAGATATCCCCGATGATACTGCTATTTTTGCCGCCTTAATTTTAGTATACATACCACCTGTTCCAACATTGCTGTGAGATCCCTTACTGCAATCTTCAATTTCCTTAGTTATTTTAGGAACACAGCTTATTAATTTGGCATCTTTATCTGATTGAGGATCAGAACTATAAAGTCCATCAATATCTGAGAGCAGTATGAGAAGATCTGCATGAATGGTCTTTGCAATCAAAGCTGAAAGAGTATCGTTATCACCAAATTTTATTTCCTCTACTGCAACTGCATCATTTTCATTAACTATGGGTATTACTCCACGTTTTAAAAGTGCTGTGAAGGTATTTTGGGCATGAGTATAATTGTCCACAATATCCAGATCATTTTTTGTAAGTAAAATTTGAGCAACTATTTTGCCATGTTCTGAAAACATCTTTTCATATATATTCAAAAGTATTCCCTGGCCAATAGCCGCAGCAGCTTGCTTTTCACATATGTCTTTTGGCTTTGTTTTAAGTCCCAATTTCAAAAATCCAACACCAATAGCTCCAGAAGTTACTAAAACTACACTTTTACCTTGATTTTGCAAATAACAAATTTGCCTTACTATTTCCTCTATTCTATACAAATCCAAAGATCCATCTTCGGTTATAAGAGTAGAAGTGCCTACCTTAACTACAACTTTTTTAGCATCCTTTAAATATTTTTCTCTAATGTTCATTTTTTACTCCCCACAAATAATTTAACTTTACATACTCAACCTTCACAAGTTAAGAATTAAAAATGTTGCTTAGCAAATTTTCTTAAACTGCAAAAATTAAGTTATATATTTACCTATTTACACTTAAATTTATGCATATTACCAGTTTTAAAATGCCCTGATATTATTAAAAGGGTATACTCTCAAGATAACATGTCCTCTTATGTCTTTCAAATTTATTGGTCCAAGTATTCTGCTGTCAGTACTATTTCCCCTATTGTCTCCAAGTACAAAAACATATCCTTTAGGGATTACATATTGTGTAATAAGAGAATTAGGTTCAGTAATTGTTCCCTTAGGAAGATAATCTTCTGAAAGAAGTTGTCCATTTAAATATACCTTTCCATCTTTTATTTCAACCTTATCTCCAGCTATTCCTATAACTCTTTTTATGTAATCATCATTATTTTCGTCTTTAGAATAAAAAGTAACAATTTCTCCTCTACTTATATGACCGGTTTCAGTACTTACTTTTTCTAAAAATACAGAATCCTTATCATGAAATGTAGGCTGCATAGAAGGTCCTATCACAGTTGTTCTTGCAAAAACATAGGTCCTAAATGTCAATGCAAACACAACTGCTAATATAATATAAAATACATATCCGCCTATATTCTTTAAAACTCCCTTATGTTCCATTTATCATACTCTCCTTCAATATTACAAAAATTATAATTAACATTTATTATAGCATAATATAAATTAACATACAGTTAACTTTATATAATATCCATTTAATTTGGAAAATATATAATAAGATTGTCAAATGGAAAATTAAGTTAGTCGGGGATATTATGAAGAAAAAATACTTATCCATGATAATAGCTGCACTTATTGCTGCCACATCAACAATAGCTCCAATATACTCAGTTCATGCAGCTTACGATAATACAACTATTAATACTAATTTAAATTCTACTGTAAAACCTGATCACATTACTTTAACCTGGACTAAAGACCCTAAAACTACACAAACAATCACCTGGAGAACTAGTACAAATGTAACTAAAGGATTAGTTCAATATAAAAACTTGACTACTGGAGAAACAAAAACTTTTAATGCTACTAAACAAGATTTTTCTACATCAAGCACTGATATAAATACTGGATGTATAAATTTATTGTTTTTGGGGATTCTCAAAGTGGAAATGCTGATGTTCCAAATTATGCTCCTTGGAATAAGACTGTTCAAAATGCCTATTCTAAAAATAAAGATGCAGATTTCATGATAAATGTTGGTGATTTAGTTGAAAAGGGCCAAGATTATAGGCATTGGAACAACTGGTTTAATGCTGCTAAAGGAGTTATTGACAATTTACCTGAAATGCCAGTTCAAGGCAATCACGAAACCTACAATGCAGTTGGCTGGGATTCAACTAAACCTAAATATTTTACAAATCAATTTAAAGTTCCGATGAACGGTCCTGATGGTTTCAAAGGGCAAGTATATTCTTACGATTACGGAAATGTTCATTTCGTTATGTTAGATAGCCAGGAAGATGAAGAATCTTCAAATAATGATGAATTAGCAGCCATAGGTGCTGATCCAAGGTTAGTTATATATGGAACACCAATTGCATTTGGAAGTAATCAAGCTGAAATCATAAAAGGTAAAGCTTATGTAAATCCAAATTATATAACTATGTACTTAGGTGGAAGCTATGATTCAGCTTCAATGAAATTGACTATAGATAAGCAAACCTATAGTTTCAATGCCAAAGATCTTTCTCCTAGTAAAAATGTGAGTTTAGATGCTTTATCTAAAGCAGGTTTTAATTGCAGCTATAATACCCAATTTAACATGATTATGATAAATAAGTAGTTAAACTTTTAGATTTTCTGTGACATCAGAAAATCATCCTTAATTGTGAATTGTGCATTATATAATTTCTAAATAGAATTTCTAACTAAAAAATAAACTTATGCGTAGAAATATTCGGAGCATAAGTTTATTTTTCGTTTAAAATTCTCACAAACTTTTTTATTTTACACGAATCTTGACACTTGCATTAGTTCCTAAAACCAATCCCTTAGTCTTATTGAACTGAATTTTAACTGGCACTTTTTGATTTACTTTTTTAAACTCACCATTTTTATCTTTAGAAGATTGATTTAAACCATTTTGTGATACTAATCCAATGGATTTTACTTTTCCATTAAACTTTTTACCATTAAATTCATCCAACTTAACAGTAACAGCTTGACCAACTTTCACATTTTGAATTTCTTTTTCATCTATATTTGCAGTTACATAAACATTATCTTCATCTGCTACAGTAGCTATAGTTTGACCAGCTAATTTAAATTCTCCCTGAGTACTCTGCTTTTTCACAACTATACCACTTATAGGAGCTCTCACTAAAGATGAATCTATACTTGAATCCGGGGTATTTGTAACTTCCTGTCTGGCCAATATCTCATCTTTATTAACTTCATCGCCCTCATTTATATCAAACTCTAGTAATTTACCTTGAATTTGAGTATTTACATTAACTACATCTGCACCCACTACTGCATCATTTGTTGAAATATAATAAGTGTTTTCATACCAGAAATAAGATATTATACCGCACAATATTACTGCAATTCCTACTAATATTCCAATAGCTGCTATTTTATATTTCTTGATTATACTAACTATTTTATTAACCACGCTGTATCCCCCCTTTTCACTACTCTAATCCTATTTCCGCAAACATACCTGGTTTCAAAGATGGATTTTTACCATTTATACTAACCTGTACTAAAATATCTGAACTTTGCGGCTCTACCTTAGAATTTATGACAGTTACTTTTCCTTGAAAATCCTGATCTGGAAGGTCAGGTACTCTAATAATTACATTTTGACCAACGTTAATCTTATTTAAAATGTAAGATGGTGCATATGCATTTACATATAATTTATCAGAATTAACTATTGAGATAAGCGGTTTACCTGGATAAGCCATATCTCCAACATTTACATTTTTAGCACTAACTGTTCCTGCAATAGGCGATGTAATAGTAGCATTATTAAGCGAATTTTGAGCAGATTTTAATGCAGCCTGTGCCTGATTTACCTGACTTTGATAAGTACTTATATTGGACGATGTAGAACTACCTGTTAAGCTTGTACTATTATACGTACTACTTTGTGCACTAGTTAAATTTGAATTTGCAGCATTTAATGCATTTTGTGCTTGATCAACTTGATTCTGAAGATCTTGGGTATCCAATTTTATAACAACTTGTCCATCTGTTACTTTTGTCCCTATGTCTACAGATACTTCTGAAACCCTTGCTGAAATGTTTGAAGTTATTTGAGTATCTTCATTTGTTGCAATCTTTCCTCCCATTATAAATGAACCTTTATCATTCTGCTCATTGGAATTTGTAATCGTCTTGGTAGGAGCTGAATTTTTATTATAACTACAGCCACCTAAAAACACTCCCATAACTACTAAACAAACTAAAATAATTTTTTTCATTTCCATCCTCCTCTTATGTAGGCACTGTAAAATAACTTTTTAACATTTTTATTATAAGCTTAATGTTGTTTAAAATAAAGGACTTTAGTCTAAAACTTTAAAATAAATTTAGTAAGCATTTCCTCCAATATCCAGAAAATCTTCAACTTTATTTATATGAGGGTTTCTAAGTAAAAAATCAACTTATACTTCGAATGTTTTTACAACCTTCAGCTCGTTAAATTGCTAATTGTAGAGTAAGGTATATAATTGTATCAACAGAACTATACAATTTCATATATACTACTCAAAAAATTTCTGAAAGGGGATTAGTATATGATTAAAATAGGTAATAACACAATTGAAATCAAAAAAGGAGATATAACAAAAGAACACAGTGATGCCATTGTAAATCCTGCAAACAGCAAATTACAACATGGAGGCGGGGCAGCTCTAGCCATAGTCTCTGCTGGTGGATTTGAAATACAAAATGATAGCAATAAACTTATGTCAATAATTGGAAGTGTTCCTACTGGAAAAGCAGTCATAACATATGGACATAAGTTACCTGCTAAATTTGTTATACACACTGTAGGCCCTGTAATGGGTGAAGGCAATGAAAATGAGAAGCTTAAAAAAGCTGTAACAAGTGTGCTCAATCTGGCAGAGTGCTATAATTTACATTCTATATCCATGCCCGCCATAAGTTCCGGTATATTCGGCTTTCCAAAAGATAAATGTGCAGAAATACTTCTTGAAACTACCATAAAGTTTTTCACAAATAAAGATACGAGTTTAAATAAAGTTGTAATGTGCAATTTCGACGAAAAAACCTATAACATTTTCCTTGAAAAATCAAAAAAATACCTACTTAAATGAAATTAGGCTTCCTTTTTGTCTTGATTTTATTTTATGAACCAAGTAATAAATTGTGTAAAAAATAAAAATTCCAATCAAGCTTCCCAAAAAATCTATGAGTACATCACTTACAAGAGAACTTCTACCAGGCACAAACGCTTGGTGAAATTCATCCGTAACAGCATAAAAAAGACATACAAACATTATGTATATTAAAGCTTTTGCCCCTTTTACATTAAATTCAAATAACACTCCACTGACTAAAATAGCAAGTATAAAGTACTCAAATGCATGAGCATTTTTCCTTATAATTAAATTCAGTTTCTCTTCTCTATTTCCTGTAGGATTCACATATGTACTTTTAACTTGCCCTTTTTGAATTTTAATTTGAACATTGCCATTTACATCCTTACTTACAATTTTGTTTTCCTTGATTTGTCTGTACTCTTTTCTTAAATTGTCTAATATGTTATAACTTCTTTGGTTAGAGATATCACCATTATTTGATGAGTTATAAAATATAAATCCCATCCAAAGAATACATAAAATAATCAAAATTATCTTTTTAATACTTGTCACCTTCTTTGTTTTAATGCAATTATTATACCTCAAATTTAGGTAACAAGCACCTTCTATTTTATATTTAAATGAGGTATAATTTGCTATAGTAACACTATTATGTATTAAAGTAAATTTGCTAAATGGAGGAATAATATGTCATACACCAAAGTTAAATATGAAGATATAAAAAAGCTGTGTAATTTGGTCTTTGAGAAATTTGGATTCAACCGGGAAGATAGTGAAACCATAACTAGCGTTTTGCTTTTATCAGATCTATATGGAATTGAATCCCATGGTATTCAAAGGCTGGTAAAGTACTACAGTGAAATAAAAAGTGGTCTTATAAATATCAATTCTAAAATAAAAATAGTAAAGGAAACACCTGTATCTGCAACAATAGATGGCATGGGCGGTATGGGACAGCTAATTGGTAAAAAAGCTATGAATCTGGCAATTAAAAAAGCTAAAACTTCAGGAATGAGTATGGTAGTGGTTAGAAATTCAAATCACTATGGTATTGCAGGCTACTATGCCAAAATGGCTGAGGAGGAAGGACTTCTTGGAATTTCAATGACCAACTCTCCAGCTGTAATGGTACCAACCTTTGGAAAAGATGCTATGCTTGGCACAAATCCTATTGCCATATCTTTTCCAGCTAAACCCTACCCATTTTTAATGGATATGGCTACTAGCGTAGTTACTAGGGGAAAAATTGAAGTTTATAACAAAAGGCATGAACCTCTTCCCCTTGGTCTAGCTTTAAATAGTGATGGTGAAGATACTACAGATCCCTTAGATGTACTTCTTAATGTACGAAAAAATTCTGGAGGAGGACTGCTTCCTCTTGGAGGATCAAAAGAATCAACTGGAGGACATAAAGGTTATGGATTTGCACTTGCAGTTGAAATGTTTACAGCAATTTTATCTGGAGGATTTACTGCAAATAAAGTTAGCTTAGATAGGGAAAATGGATCTGGAACATGTCATTATTTCTTTGCAGTGGATTATGGTATATTTGGGGATAAACAATCCATTGAAGAGAACTTTTCCAGCTACCTAAATGAACTTAGAAATTCAAAGAAAGCAAAAGGCGCCACAAGAATATATACTCATGGTGAGAAAGAAGTAGAATCCTATAAGGATAAAATGAAAAATGGAATTCCAGTAAACGACACTACTCTTAAAGAAATATACGACATATGTGACTACTTTAGCATAAAAGCTAGTGACTATGTAACTAAAGTAGTATAATTGTAAATTATTAAAAAGGGGGCAATATTTTTGAATTCACAAATAGTTGAAAATCTAAAAAAAATTACCGGAGCAGACTGGGTTACGGATGATCTATCTCAGATGCAAAGTTACTTGCAGGATGAAACAGAAGCTTTAATTCGCGTTGAATCCTCAAAAGATTGTGTAGTAGTTAAACCCAGTTCACCAGAAGAAATATCCAAAATACTAACATATGCAAATGAAATCATGATACCTGTAATTGCTAGGGGCGGTGGTACAGGTGTATGTGGTGCAGCAGTTCCCATAAAACCAAGTATAATCTTATCTCTGGAAAGATTAAATAAGATCGTGGAATTTGATAAAAAGAATCTAATGATTACAGTGGAGTCTGGCGTAACTTTAGCAAATTTACTTGAAGAATTAAATAAACAGGATAAGTTATTCTTCCCAATACATCCCGGCGATGAAGGGGCACAAATTGGAGGAATGGTAGCTGTAAATGCAGGAGGTACAAAGGCTGTAAAACATGGAATTATGCGAAATCATGTTAAAGCTTTAGAAGTAGTTCTTCCTACAGGAGAAATAGCCACTTTAGGTGGAAAATTAATAAAAAACAACATGGGTTATGATTTGCTTCAGATGATGATTGGGAGCGAAGGGACTCTTGGTGTGATTACAAAAGTAACTTTAAAATTGTATGCAAAAAATAAATACACAGGTACACTCATAGTTTCCTTTGATTCAAGAAGGGATGCCTGCGACTGCGTTCCTAAAATACTTCAAGAAGGAATTACACCTTTAGCTATTGAATACATGGACAGACCTATTTCAGAAAAAGCTGCAGAGCACCTTGGTACTAAATGGCCTGCAACCAAAGGCTCTGTGGATTTAATGCTCATGCTGGACGCTAAAACTGAAGATGAACTTTATGATACTAGTGAACAAATCGTAGGAATATGTGAGGAACATAATGCAGTAGACAGCATTATAGCTGAAACTTCAAAGGATCAGAAGGAAATCTTAGCCATAAGGAGCAATGCCTACACTCCTTTTAAAGACCATGTAGCTGATGGACTTGACATGGCAGTTCCACCATCCGCAGTGCCTGATTTCTTTGACGATATATCTGCTTTATCTGAAAAATACCATACTGAAATCCCAGCAGTTGGCCATATAGGCGATGGGAATATTCATAATTTCATACTAAGTGACAATGGTAAATTGCCTTCTTACTATGAAGAATTTAAACAGGAAATGTACAAAATTGCATTGAAATATGGTGGAACAATAACTGCAGAACATGGAACTGGAAAAACCAGAAAAGAATATATGCCTCTTCAATTTACCAAAAGAGAAATTCAAATTATGGAAGGCATTAAGAAAGCATTTGATCCTAATGGAATTTTAAATCCAGGTACTATAGTAGATTAAGAATTATGGAATAAATCTATATACATTTCCAAATAAACCAAGAAATTCTCCATGCAACATATGGAGAATTTCTCTTTTCTTTATTTACTTATAAGTTTGGAAACTTCATCTTCAATTTCACTGCTTACAGCACCTGTTCCTCCTAAAATAGAGGCACCATTTAGTTTCATACCCTGTAAAAATGATTTTTCATCATCTGTTAAACTGTTATTTACAAGTATTATAGGTTCGCCCATATTTGCTGCATAACTGCTTCCTGAAAGTGCATCTGCAAAGTCATTTCCCGATGCTATACATACCTTGTTTCCCTGGGAGTTAAAATACTGTGCTGCTTTAAGGGATGTATCAAATCTATTCTGCCCGCCTATTCGTACAATATCTTTGCTGTCTATTTTAGCTAGCTTTGAAATATCATCCTGAACTTTTTCACTTACAGCTCCTTCCATTCCCATTATAAATACCTTAGTAGGTTTTATTGTTGAGATTTCATTCTTTATAGCATCCGGTATTTCATCTTTCTTTACCATAAGTACAGGATACTGCTTAATTGCTGCTGCACTGCTTATAGAAAGTGCATCTGCATAATTTTCACCTGATGCTATGATTACCGGAGTTCCTTCTTTTACTCCAGCTTCATCTACTATTTTTGCTGCTGTTTCATATCTGTCACTGCCCTTTAGCCTGTTTATATTTTTAAAACCTGCATTAACTATCTTTTCTTCCATGCCATCCTCTACAGAAGAACTTCCCCCGAGAATATATACAGTTCCATCCTTATTCATATTTGACTTAATGTACTGAAGTACTTTATCTTCATCGTCTTCATTATTTCTGACAAGGACTACTGGACCCTTGAATTTATAAGAAAGTATACTTCCTGAAAGTGCATCTGGATAGTTGTCTCCTGATGCTATTATAACTTTTGATACTTTATCCTTGTAGGCTGCCTTTGCAATTGCAAGAGAAGTATCTATTCTGCTCTGTCCCCACAGCCTTTCTATGTCTTCCTTTGCAGGGGATGGTGTTCCACCGCCACTGCCTCCAGAGCCGCCGCTTGAGCTGGATGAAGCTGCATTCATTCTAAAGCTGTATTTTACAATTGTCTTATCTACAGATATGGTAGTACTTGTATATTTGTCATATCCACTTTTGTCTGCTTCTATATAGTAATCTGTATCAGGATACACCATAAATCCATAGGCACCATTTGAATCACTTGTCTGTGGATTGCTGTTATCTGCAGGCTTAAATCCAGCTATAACTGGAAGTTTTACTGCAGTACCAGGAGTTTTTCCAGAAGCCTTGTTTCTTGCAGTGTCAGCATAATACAAAGTTACATTTGCACCTGAAATAACTTTTCCCGTAGAAACATCTGTTATAATTCCATAAGGATCAATAAGACTGCTTGCAAGACTTACATCTCCATTTTGAGAAACCTTAATATCAATGGTTCCAATTATTATTTTCTGGCCATTGCCCATGTCAAAGGTTACATCAATTTTTGAATCCGTGCTGTCTTTCAAATTTGTTATTTTAATGGTTCCATCTTGAGAAATTGAAACCCTTGCATTTCCTTCAGAAGAAAAGCCAATCTTTGATAAATCACTTATCGGACTTTCTGTTCCATCAGGTTCCTTTACAAGTAAAATATCCTGTGCTTTCACAGAAAGCATCCTGGTTTTATCAGCTTCAGTAGTTATTTCAGTATCTATCGTCTTAACTGCTTTCCCTGTTTCATCTACTACAGTACCTGTCCCCTTTGTTTCTACCGGAGTCGTATCTTCCACTGTTATGGACAGCGTCTGTGAATTTCCTGCACTGAAGTTAAAGGTTAATACTGTTGTTCCTGCTGTTTGTTTTGCAAGATAAGCTTTGCTTATGGTTACTGTATCCCCGCTTACTGTATAGTCTGTCCCTGAAGTAAGCTTTGCTAACCCATTATATATACTGCTCAATGTACCTCCATTTAGTGTCATGGTTACTGGAATGTCCTTGTAATTTGATGAACTAGTATATTTGTCAAAACTTGCAACTGTTGGATTTATGTTTGAAAAGGTTAAATCAAAATTACTGTCTGTACTGCCTGGTGTCATTTTTAAAATTGCTATATATTGTCCTGGGCTGATATTGTTATTTGCTCCCACAGTGACTAAAACTGTTATCCCATTTTCCAGATCTGCATCAGTTATACTTGAGATTTCAGGAAATGTTACATCAATGCTTTTACTTTCTACACTTATGACTGCCTCACTAGCTTTTGTATCATTTACTGCTTTTACTATATTGTCTTTTACTGTATTGGGAAGTTTAAACTCGTATCCACTTGACCCATATGAGTTTATAACTAAATTATTAACATTTACATTTACATTTTCGCTTCCATTTCCCCCTAAAAACTTCACCATAGCCATACCTATACCATTTACATCAACAACCTGAACCGTTCCATTTCCTGCTCCATCCTCAGCATAAATTGAATATTCTCCATTTGCATTCACAGAAAAACTATTTCCATTAATAGTTTGCACTGCAGCTCCTGCAGTTTTAAAATAGCTTATATCCTTCATTCCCGGGGCATAAAGCTTTTTTGCTACACCGCTAGTTGCATCTGAGAAATTAGCTGTTACTATAGCCTGATTAGTCCATGCTTGCGGCGTAACACTTACATTTTTAATACTCGGGGGAGTTTTGTCCAATATTATGGATATTGTTGTAGCTATTATTAGATCTCCTGCACTAACAGTAGAGATAGATCCATATATATTTATATATTTGATTCCATCACCTATGGGTAAAGTACATGGAGTACTCCAGTCTGATGCACTGTAATTTTCTTGCTGACCCCATGTTTGTCCGCCATCAGTAGAAAGACTAACAGGTCCACATTTAACATTTTCTATTCCATCGATATTATATCCATACATGCTATCTCCTTTAAAATTAACTGTTACATTTTGACTATTGGTATACATATCTCCCCCATTTATCTTTGTATAGTCAATAATTTCTGTACCAGTACTATCTATTGTCTGGGAAACACCGCCAGATTCCTTTCCTGACGAATCTTTAAATTTAATATATACACGTCTTAGATTACTACTATGATCCCAGTTATTATCACTTATCCAATTGCCATCAGCTAACTTCCAATTATCAACTTCCATATAGTTATGTCCTGATACTAATGTATAATTTATCCACTTTCCATCATTGCTATTTCCCCTATTCTGAATGCCTGTTTCATTGTTAAAAAAATCTCCACTGTTTGAAATCATTACTTGTTGAGGTTGTGTTAAAATACCATCACTATTAAATCGTAAAGTTACACTTACATCAGCTGCATAAACTAGTGATGAACTTCTTATCCACATTATAACTAAAATACATAGCATACCAAAAATCAAATTCTTTATTTTATTCATTTTTCCTCCCCTTTATTGAGTTTGTTTAGAAATTTTCCGATGGAGAAACTGTAGCAAAAATCATTATAGGCTGCGTGATAATTAATATACAGGCTGGCATAAAATTATTTTGTCCTCCACTTTTATATTTTTAAAGCGTTCAATATCTTTTAGACTTGAGTAAAGCATTGTTTTTATTATCCTCTGCATATTAAACAGAATTTTATTGCCGTGTTCCAATTCTATGAGAAGTGTGTAATCATTATTTAGAATCACATTTACTATACTGCTCACCTGATGTTCCTCCTTTCATTTCATTTTTAATCCAAATATTTTACAAAACTATGAAGAAATTCTCCATACAACTCCGATTGTAGCAGGTAATTTTTTTTTGCATATACTCCTTTTGGCGTATTTTTTATATAGATTTTATCAATTTTATGTATAATATCTACATTAATTGCATATGCAAAAGGTTATACATATTGCATTAATCATGTATAACCTTCTTTATATTATGCTATTTATTTTTCAAGCCTATCAATGTTTTGCAGATGTTGTTTATATCTTCATTAGACAAACTATCAAAGTCATCTAACTCTTCCTTAATGGTATCCAAAACCTTGTATTTAAAATTTTTACGTACCTTTTTAGCCTTCCTATCTATAAAGTATGCAGAAATGGTACTTGTAAGCGTTCCTATAAATCCTATACCCGTAAGCATTAAAATGGATGCTATTATCCTTCCTGCTGTGGTTGAGGGAGAAATATCACCGTATCCCACTGTAGTTGTAGTTACAAAACTCAGCCAAATTGAATCTCCAAGTGTCCTGCCTTCTGCAAAATGCATCCCCACTCCTCCCATAAGTATAGTGACTATGGTAAGTTGAAGTATATAATTAAATTTATTAGTTTTTATAAATTCATTTAAACATTTTTGAAACTTAAAGAAGAATGCCAGAGCCCGTAAAGATCTTAAAAAATTTATTAATTTTAAAGTTTTAAATAATTTTGTACTTTCAACTATCCTTAAACTTTGAAATATCATATTAAATGGTATTATGGCAATTAAGTCTATAATATTTTTCTTTATGAAAGTCTTTTTATTGTCTGAAATTATAAGTCGTGTAAAATAGTCGACTACAAAAATCATCCATATTATATTATCTATTTTGTGAACTGTATCCAGGTCTCTAGCTGTAAGATTCCCTGCATCTTCAAATATAAGTATAATTATAATGCTTAAAGACAGTATTCCTATAAAAACATTGTAAATTAATTTTAAGCTTTTTTTAGAAATTTTATGGATCATAACTTTCCCCCAGATAAGTTTCTCTTCTGTAAAAATATTTTTAATCCAGTGTATTCAAAATATCCTTTATTTTTACTATCGCAAGTCCAATAGAATTATCACATATTCCATAATATATATATAATTCATCTTCCCGCAAAACAGATCCACAAGGGAAAATAACATCTGAAAAGAACCCCGATTTTTCATAATTTTCTTCAGGTCTAAGAATGGGCTCTTTACTTCGTCCAATAACTTTTTCCGGGCAATTTGTATCAAGTAAAAGTGCTCCCATAGAATAATGTTCCATATCATCTACCCCATGGTATAATTCAAGCCATCCTTCATCTGTTTTTATAGGAGGTATACCTGCCCCTACTTTAGAAGAGTCCCAGGAGCTTTCTCTAGTACATGCCAATATTTTATGATTCCCCCAGTTGATCAAGTTATCCGATTCAGATATCCATATTACAGGATTGCCGGTACTCTTTGATACCGGCCTATTTAGTGCAAAATACTTTTCACCTATTTTTTCTGGAAAAATCACTGCGTCTTTATTTTCAGTATTAAAAATATTACCTAATTTTTTATAACTTTTAAAATCATTAGTTACAGCTAACTCCACTACAATACCATACTTGGATACTGCGCTATAAGTCATATAATAATTATCGTCTATTTTAGTTATTCTTGGATCTTCAACTCCAAAACTTTCATATTTATTTTCCGGGAAAATAAAAGGAACCTCATCTATTTTAAAGTTTACACCATCGCAGCTTCTTGCAATTCTTATATGTGACATAGAAGTAAGATAGTCAAAATCAACATTGCTGCCTACCTTTTTTATAACTCTTGAATCACTAAAATCATAGTTTTCATCTTTTTTATTTATTGTGACAAATTTAAGCTTATTATTTTCATCTAAAAGGGGGACTCTCATATAATCTTCCGTTTCCTGCTCAACTCTTTCAGCTATTCTCAAAGCTAAAACCACTTCTCCATTACACTCTGCTGCCCCTGGATTAAACACCCCTATAACCTGAAAGTCTTTACTAGAGGGAGTTATATCACTGCAGGCTATAATTGGATTATATTTATATCTTCTTATATCCATTTTTCCTCCTATAAATTATCGAAGTATAATTCTGGATTTTTATTCATATAATCATAAAATGGATTATCTATTTCAAGTGTCTGTGCTTCAATGTCACTTATTCCTGCATACAAAATGGCTTTCTTACCCTTAAATGTGAGTCCTCCACTAAAGACTACATCATAAAGCGTTTCATTTTTACTAGGTCCCGGCAAGAAATCATTTCTGCTTGCAATTATCTGTACGTCTTTATATGCCATAGAATTTATATCAAGTACAAAAGTCATGGAATAATAGTGCTTCATTCCCTTCTCGTCTACTTTTGCTATATGCCCTAAAAGTCCTATATTATTTTGATCAATAGGATATATGCTGTTGATTCCTCCCCATTCATCATCATTAAAAAAATCATTTAAAATAGGAGCATCTTCAATAACTCCCATGCTCAAATCATTTAATCTTTTAATCTTTGCAAATCCTATCTTTCCTCTTCCACCTTTAGCTCCTTGAGGACGGGTTAATACACCTATGGTACCATCTTTTAGCTCAGTTATGCGTAAATCCTTCATTCCTTCAGGTCCTACAAAAAAAAGCTTAAGATGAAAAATGTCCTTACCTTTATATATCATAGTTCTCCATATAAGATTATTAGGATCATTTATATCATTAAACACTTCAACTCCGCCTACTACCATTTCATTACCTATCTTTGTGAAAAATGGGTCTTCCAAATTCATAATAGGTGATTCTATTATATGACACCATGCATCTTCATATTTTTCAAAAAAAAGAACCATGGAATCGCTGCTTCTCTTTGATTCAACTCTACCAGCTATTACTGTTCTACCATTGCTTAAAAAGGGTGCTGTTATATTATAGACATCCTTGTTAAATATTCCTATAAATTTAACTCTCTTAGCTATTTTAGTTGATTTTTTATTATCATACTCCTTCAATAATTTATCGCAAGTAACACGCATACTTTCACCTTCTTAGTTTTAATTAACCTAATTATATTATAATTCTTATTTTTTCAATTTTCTATATTTTTACCAAAATAAAACCAGAAAGCATAATTTCACTTCCTGGCTTTATTTTTTTCGTTTGCAACTTTTACCTAATTTTATTAGTATATAACTCATACTTTACCACATACAAAATTTTAACTTAATATAATAAGCAAATTGCGAAGCAACTTTTTCAAGAGGACAATTGACAGAGGACAGAGGACAATGAAGGTGAGTTTTCTTCCTTACGTCATAAAACTAATTTATTTTTAAGCTTGTTTTGCTAATGCAAAACATCGCTTAATCAGGCTCTAAAATCTGTGATCTTCAGATAATTGCTTGCTCAGAAAGTACTTCTTAGAAACAAAAAAACATGAGTTTCTTTTAAATTAAAGATTTTTCGTAGTGTATCGGAGAAAAATACTCCTTCACTGTCCTATGTCAATTGTCCTCTGTCCTCTCAAAAAAATTGCTTCACAATATTTTTAAACTGCAAAAGTTGAGTATATAATATATCTTTTTCAAATTTAATCTTTTAGAAATCATGATTTTCTAACTAAAAAATAAACTTATGCGTAGAAATATTTTACAATAAGCAAGCACATTTAAATATTTTGTATATAAGTCTTAGTTGAAAATTTATGAAAAAACTTAGGACTTTTGAATTGTCTGAGGTACGAGTTTTCAAAAGCCCTTAGGTTTTCTTAAATTTTCTGCTTAGACTTATCAAAATATTTAACCGTGCTTGTGGTTGTAAAAATATTCGGAGCATAAGTTTATTTTTCGTTTAGAAACTCTATAAGTTAATTATTAAATTTGCTTCCCATATCATTTATATATTGGACAAAGGTTTGTCCTATATCATCCAAAGACCAAAGACCTGTAGCTTTATAGCCATATTTACTATATGCAGTATAATCTTCATAATTTATACTGTAAGTTTGTATTATAGGATATATTGGCTTGTCCAATCCATATGCTTTATAATCTGTAGCCATTTGATCCAAACATCTATTTACGGACCACTGCATTTCTCCCCAATAACATTGAGGTGCTGAAAAGTCACAGTATTTGTTAAAAACTGAATAAGCTATATTCTGATGATAACTGGCTATTGGAAAAGATGTATACCCAATTATTGCATTAGGGCACTGGCTTCTTATAAGCTCACATATTTCCTCTGTCTGCTCAGCTTTATTTTCTACAGCATCTTCTGCATCAAATACATAGTAATCACTGTTATTTAATGCTTCTATAATTAAATTACCCTCACCTTGAACATCATCAAAATGATTGTAACCCCATGTTCCTACTTTAAATCCTGCCTCTTTGAAATATCCAACATACTTTAAAAAATCATCTCTAAAATTGGTGCCTCCACCTGAAGGACTGGAACCTTCGTTGTATTTAATACACACATTGTTTATACCCATAGATTTTAATTTTGCTATTAAATTATCTATGCCTCCATAAGCATCCACTTGATTTTGAAGTTCCCATATCCACATGGAAGTAGAAGCTATACTATCCACATCTTTAGTGGAAGGGTTTATAGTTAAGGACAAATCAACTTCCTTACTATATCCTTTTACCTGTCCTTGATAAACATACTTTCCTGGTGAAGCTAAAGTATTTACTTTCTCATTCCATTCAACTCCTACCTGCACTTTTCCTCCATCAGACATAACTGCTGTTACCTCATCAGGCAGCTTATAACTATCACCTTGGTTTATTGACACACTGATATCATCTATATTCTCTATTTTTGCCCCAGTTTTAAAATTCATGGTAAGAGCAGTTTTTAAAACTTTATTATATCTACCCATTAGGTTATTATCAATTTTCAATATATAATAACTTTCAGGGTCATAAGCTGAAACTGTAGATACAGTCATATAACTATCGTAATTACTTAAAGATATATTTATCGGCACTTCTGCATTAGTTTTTTTGTTTATAATTTTTACATTTTCTTTAGCTGAAGACAAATCTATAGGTTGGTTAAAGTGAATTATCCAGTTTTTATCCACAGGAACGTTGTCCACATTATCTGCATTTGCTGGCAAGAGATTACCACTGCTTTCACTTACTGAAGAACTAGAATTACTTTCCGATATGTATTTAGATTCCTCTTGTGATGCTAAAATTTTGGATGTGTCTTGTAATGTTTGGGACTTTGAATTGTCTTGAGTTGATACTACTTGAGTCTGGGGTTTGGTTGTATTAGTAGAAACATCACTCGCTAATACAATATTACACGGATTTAGCTGATACATTACAACAATTGATGCAAACATTAAAAGATTCTTTAAATTTTTAATCAATTTTTTCTCTCCCTTCACATAAGCTAAAAAATATTTTCTATTTTTTGCAAATTTCTATTGACTTTTAATATACCAGTATATTACCATATTATCTCCCCAAAATCAACAATAGGTGGGCGATGTACATTATTCCATCTGTTCCATATTATCTTTACAAATACATAATTAGATACATCTTCAAAGCAAAAGTAAATAGTGGTAGCATTGTATCTTATTATGAATATACTATAGAAGTAACCATACTATAGGAGGAACATAATGCACTTATTGCCTTCATTTTTATTTGCCTTATCCGCAAATATAGACAGTTTCACTGTAGGAATATCCTATGGTATTAAAAAAATGAAAATTAGTCCATTAAGTACTATTCTAATAGCTTTAATTGCTACTGCAGGAACATTTCTATCTATGGTTCTAGGTAAATTTCTAATTAAGTTTATGTCTGAAAATATAGCCAATATCATTGGAAGCGGTTTTTTGATATTAATGGGCATATGGTTTATAATTGACGCTGTTATAAAAGATCACTGTAATGAAAATAAAAAACTGTGTAATGCTGAAAATAATCTTTTACCCTATAAAAATCTTTTGGACAATCCAGAAATAGCCGACGCTGATAATTCAGGCTATATAGATGTTAAAGAATCTATATTTCTAGCCTTAGCTCTCACAATAAATAATGTTGGAGTAGGTATAGGCGCAAGTATAACTGGTATCAATATATTACTTGCCACTATATTTACCTTCATTCTCAGTACAACAGGCCTAGTTGCAGGATGTGTTATAGGCAGCAGCTGTTTGTCTAAATTTTTCGGTAAATATGCTCCTTTTGTATCTGGCATTAGTATTATAATTTTAGGTATCTATGAACTAATCATCTAAATTTCCGTTTTTCATATTGGGGCAGTCCCTTTCCTGTCCTATAGGTATTATATATGGCTTGCCGGTAACTGGATTTTTTATTATGCATACATTTATTTTATACACCTTTTTTATGTTTTTTTCTGTGAGTACTTCCCGAGGAGTTCCCTGCATTACAACTCTTCCACTATTTACAAGTATCACATGGTCACTGTACTGTGCTGCAAAATTTAAATCGTGAAGTACCATTATAACTGTTATCTTTTTGCTGAGTGATTTAACATTATCCAAAATTTCAATCTGATGGTATATGTCAAGATTAGATATGGGTTCATCCAGTAGTATTATATCCGTATCTTGGGTAAGTGCCCGTGCTATAAGAACTCTTTGTTTTTCACCACCGCTTAACTGATTTATAAACTTGTCACGGAATCTCCAGGTATTAGTAACCTCCATAGCCTGTTTAGCAATATTATAATCACTTTCTGATTCACTTTGAAGTTTCGAAAAATAAGGCGCCCTTCCCATCAAAACTATATCCTGTACGGAAAAATCCATATCCAAGTTGCTATTTTGGGGAACTACCGCAAGTTTTCTTGCCAGTGCCTTACTTTTTAAATCCAGTATATCCTTATCTTTTATAAAAACTGTGCTCTTATAAGGCTTCAAGGTTTTAGCAATATTTTTTAGTAAAGTAGTTTTACCAGAACCATTAGGCCCTATAATCGAATAAAATTTATTTTTTTTAAAATCTATGTTTATATCATGAAGTATATCAACTTCATCAAAACTGTAATTTAAATTTTTAACTTCAATTGCACACAAATTTGAATTATTCATTATATCACTCTCTTTTTAGATTTTATTAAAAGATAAATAAAGTATGGAGATCCAAATAAAGCAGTTACAGCACCCACAGGTATTTCAGAAGGGGCAGCTACAGTTCTTGCCACTGTATCGCAAATAATCATAAACACAGCTCCAATTATCAATGAGAAAGGCAATAGCACCCTATGGTCAGGTCCAAATACCATACGTACTGCATGGGGAATTATTAGTCCTACAAACCCTATTACACCACTTATAGACACACAAGCTGCAACAATTATCGAGGAAACAGCAAGTACTATTTTTTTTACATTTTCAACTTCTATGCCTAAACTTTTAGCAGTATCATCCCCTGTAAGCATTATATTTAGATCTCTTGAAAATAAAAGTATTATAATTACACCCAAGAATATGAAAGGCATCAGCATCAATATTTGATTATAGGTTGCTGCAGAAACACTTCCCATTGTCCAAAAAACAATTTTTTCAACCTGCTGCCTGTTGAATACCATTATTATAGATATTATTGAAGATAGAAGAAAGCTCACAGAAACACCTGCCAGAAGCAGTGTAGTTGGTGGTATCTTGTTTTTTACCCTGGCTATGTTATAAACCAAAACAGTAGTTGCAATAGATCCTACAAAAGCCATCATAGTAATAGCTGTAGATCCTAAAAGCAAAGTATCCAGCTGCAGCATAAATCCAATTGCAGCTCCAAGAGCAGCTCCTGAAGATACTCCAAGTACGTAAGGATCTGCCATTGGATTTTTAAATATTGCCTGAAAGGATGCACCTACTACTGATAATCCCATTCCAACTAATGCTGAAGTTATTATCCTTGGTAAACGTATCTGTAATATTATGAGCATGTGATTTTGTGACATACTTGCTGTAGAAACTAAACTTCCCACAATAGGTATTTTACTTAGTATCACATACAGTGTTTCCTTGAAGGATATATCTGCAGAACCCAGCATAGCTGATATTACTGCCGAAAAAAATAATATTACTATGCAAATGCAAAAAAACAACTTAAAATGTTTTTTTCGGGAAAATTTCATAAGCATATTCCTCTCTTATATATACTTAAAATGCTTCAGGATGAATTATCTTTGCCAGAGCTTCTAACCCATCTGCAAGTCTAGGTCCCTGTCTGCTTATAATATCTTCATCAATTTCGAAAAGTTTATTTTTCTTTACAGCATCCAAATCTTTATAACCCTTTGTAGACTTAATGCCATTTTTGCTATTAAATTTATTGGAACATATAAGTATATCAGGATTTTTTTCAACAAGTTTTTCGAGACTGTAATTCCAGCCTGTAACATCAGAAGCAGCATTTTTGCCTCCTGCCATTTCAATCATCTTGCCTACAAAAGTGTCTTTTCCCGCAGTAAAATCGCCGCTTGTACCATAGCTTACTACATAATATACTGTAGGGGTGCTCTTTCCTTTTACCTTTTCCTGTACAACTTTAACTTTTTCTTTCATATTTGAAACTATACTATATGCCTTTTTATTAGCATTCACTATTTTTCCTATATTTTCTATATTATTATAAGTATTTTCGAAGCTTTCATTTTTTGAAATAGTTAAAACCTTTATATTAAGCTGCTGCAGCTTTTTTAAAATGTCCGGTTTAGTTAAATTAGACGCTATTACAACATCAGGTTTAAGTTCAACAATTTTTTCAACACTTGGGTCAGTTACAGTACCCACAGATGGTATTTTAGAAGCTTGTGTAGGGTACGTGCAAAAATCAGTTCTACCTACCAAAATATTTTGTTTGTTTAATGCATAAATTGTTTCTGTAACATTAGGTGATAAGGATACCACCCTTTTAGGCTCACTTTGAATTGTAATTTCCGTATTAGTTGAATCTTTTAACTTTAAAGGATAAGTAGTATTTTTAACAGATTCACTTTTGCTGCTGTCTGTAGTAGAATTGCTTGTATTAGATGCTCCACATCCCGCCAAAAATACAGTAATCGTAATCATAATTAGTAAAACAAATTTTTTGCTACTCTTAAACATTAGTTACTCCCTCCAATTAATTCAATAAACTAAAAAAACTATTACCCATAGATAACAGTTTTTAAGTAAATTAATTTACTCTAAAGCCTATCCACGTAAGCTATCCGTAAATTTTAGGCAGGTCTCCTGGCTCTGATTCATTGTATATTTACACCTTCCCTGTTTCCAAGTGGCAATTTCATAAATATACTCCTCATTACAGTGGCGGGACCGCATAAGCTCTTCACTTATTTCCCTTTTAAACTTAAAAATCAAGTACCTAAAATTCAATATTAAATTATAGAATAAGTATATCATTTCTCCTATTTTATATCAAATTCTACTTTTTATACCCTATGCATTTTCAAAGAAATAACTAGTCAGTATTCTAGCTTACTTCTTATAATAATCTGCATCATATCCAGGTGACACATATTTCCCACGGCCTTCTGCTGTTAATATCACCTTTACATTATGTCTCTCAAGAGCAGAAAGTTCCTTGCCATCATTGGTATAATTAGGATTAGGCTTATACCAGGACTTACTTGCAAAATAACTCTTATATGGTTCTGTAGGAAATGTGTAGCCATGCCTTGCAAATATTTCATTTCTAGCAAGTGCCAGCTGCTTTTTACTCATACCTTTCAGGTCATTACTAGTAAGTGCCCTTGTATTGCTGTAAGGTATCACGTATTCTCCTGAATTATTATCTGAATCATTTTCATCATTGTTATTCAAATCAGAAGAAACGTTTTGCTTGGATTCCACATTTGAAACATTTTTGCCGGGACCTTTATTTATAAGTGAGGATATCATCTTAAAGGCAACAACAAATACAATTATAGTTAAAATAGTTATACCTATCATTTTGAAATTAAATGGCCGCTTATCTTTAAGTTGAGTGTCATCTATCTCTCTGGTAAATTCATCTTTATCTTTTCTATCTGTCTTTTTTGTTTCATGAGATGAACTAAAATCAAAAGTATCGCTGTTCTTTAAGCTATCCTCATGCTTTTTATCTTCTTTTTTATAGTCATTATTTTCTTTTCCATAATACTTTGTATCATCATTTTTATCCTCTTCTCTTTCACGTTCCTTTTCCTGTTTTGCACCGCAGTATACACAAAACTTATCATTTTCATCCAGCTCTGTACCACATTCTCTACATTTAGGCATCTACTTGTCACCTCTAATCTTTATTTAAAAATAACTTCTTTAAAAAATACACTAGATTATGTTTATGTTCAACTTGTTCATTTTCCTCCATACACATAGTACTTTCTTTAACTTCTTCATTTTTAGAAGATGGGCATAAAATATTATCATACATATCAATGGTAAATTTTTCTCTAGAGCAAACATTATCTGCCTGAATAAAGAATTCATTTAAAGCCTGCTCATTTTCTATATTATTCATAACAAAGTCTATAAAAATATGATATCTTTCATCAATTCCTTCAAGATAAAAATTATTATCTGCTATATCAAAAACATATCCTGCTTTTACATCTTGAGTAAGCCTTTTTATGCTTCCTTCAAGTAGAAATTCAATATTTATAAACTCCTTTATTTCAGGCTGCTTCACATAAGTTGTGAAACCAACCTTTCTCCTTACTGCAAAAGGAAGTGCCCTATACAGGTATTTTAGTATTCCTTTTATAACTTTATCCATATTTTCATCATAAGGAACCACAATATATATCTTTTTATTAAAAGCAGCTGCATCAAAACAAGCTTTTACCATATTTATAAACGTATTTTTATCTATAGAAGCAGCTAAAAACAAATCTTCTATAGAGTTAAACACATCACAGACTCTATCAACTTTCACTTCTCTCAAACTTTCTATAGAATTTCCCTTTTCCATATCATAATTTTCTACAAATCCTGAGGCATATATTATTTTTTCAGGATTTTCTATGTATAACTTTCTCTCATTCTCAGATATTACATAGCAGTGAGTAAAATACCTGTTTCTTTTTAAGGTATAGTCCTCCCCTGCAAAAACTGATTGCCCTATTATAATTTTTCCATCTCCAGTATTTGCATAAAAAAGTGCCTTTGGATATTTACTTAAATCTTTTTCTCCGGCTAAAAATGCAGGAGCAGTATAAGAGCATAAACTGTGAATAGTGTCTTTTATGAATTCATCCTCAAGTCCACTGCTTTTTGCAATAGTATCATAACCTGGAGTACTGCTAAATATTCCTCTTTTTTCCCTAGTATAATACTGCTGCTCTATCATATCTATTCCCTGCCCCCATCCAAATAATTCATTTTATAAAGCAGCCACAAAAAAGGCTCATCCACTCTAATAGGATTTATACTGCTGCTTCTATCTATTTCAAGATGATTGGAATTAGAACCCAGGGAAGATACTGCAAAATAACCTGCAGTTTTAAAGCAAGCATCCACGGCACCTTTAAATGGGGCATCAGCTTTCAATAAAAACTTTCTAACTTCACCATCAATATTTTCAAATTCATTTAAATTAAAAAATCCCTCATGATTGTAATTTTTAAATATATTACTGTTCTCTCCTATATATTCTTCATCCTTTAAATTCTTAAGCATATCACTTTTAGTAACTACTACTGCCGTAGGTATGTGCGTTTTTTCTTTAGATTCCTTGGATATAAAATTTTCAAACAAATACACTATTATATCCTTCGGTTCCTGATACTTTTCCGTAAAGTCACCTTTTTCCCTATTCACAATACTTAACTTTTTCCTCAAAGTCCTCATTTGAAGTGGATCCACAAGAAATATTATTCCATCTGAATTTTTTATATGTTCTGCATGATTTTCCATATAGGCCTTATCTGTCATACCCTCACCTGGTATATCGTAAAAAATAAGAGTCAAAGGTGGAATTTTATCTTCTTTAAATTTTAAATTTTCTATTAAAGGTTCTACATGCTGTTTGGGAGTAGGATCGAGCATTAAATTTTTTTCAAAAATTCTCTCTTGATTTTCTCTTATCTCATCATTGTAACCAGAGTTTCCTGCAATAAGAGATGCCCCTATTCTTTCACAAGTATACTTTTCAATAACATAAAGAAGAGTTGTCATATATACGGACTTCCCTACTTGAGAAGCTCCTATAACAGATATAATTTTAGAAGGTCCTCTTCCTGAAGTTATGGGCAAATCATTATGACAGTAAGGACATAATCTTTCATCTGTACTTACATCATATTTATCCTTTATTTCAATCAGTACTTTGTCCACTCTAGTCTTATTTCTTTCAGGAAGCACTTGGGCCTTAACAACGGGATTCATTGGTCCTAAAGTTCCTTTTCCTATCTTTTTATAGTATCTATTAAGAAGCTCATCCTCTACCTTTTCATATTCAGGATCGCCCTTTTCCGAGTGAGAAGCCCTGAATACCACATGATCTGATTTAAATTTTTTAAAGCAAAAAGGACATGTTATCATAAAAGGTCCTCTTTCATAAGTTGCCTTCTCATAAGTATTTCTAGATTCACTATTACCACTCCTGAAAAATTTAAAGATTCCCATACTCTCACTCCTCCATATTAAATCTCCTAAATTGAGAATAAACACATAGTGCTTACTATAAATATTTTTTCATATTTTCAAGAATAACCGAATATCCATTTGGCCACATATGTATACCTTCTATTGAAAATTCTTCTTTCAAATTTCCTTCTTCATCCATCACTTTAGTACCTCTATTCTATTGATTAATCAAAAAAATCCTTATGAGAAATATCTATATTATTACTGGCACTTACGTTTATGGCAAAATTACCACTTGCATTTGCCCCGATAATTCTAATAGAATATTTTCCATCATTAGGCGTAGTAAAATTTATATTACCTTTGTCTTTTAATTCATTTTTTTTCGCTATAATATTATATTTTGAATCTAAAATAACAATGTAAAATTTTCCTTCACTGATTTTTGTATCATCATTAATACTTATTTTATTACCTTTGTTAGATGTAAACTGCATTAAAGACCACTTTCCATCAAATTTTTTGAAATCAAAACTTTCACTATTTTTATCACTTTTGTGAGTTCCATTATAGTCAATGCTCTTATCTTCATTTATGCTTGATAAATACCTATTTGAGTCAATATTATGGAAATAATTATTATATAATGCCATTCCTCCTCCAATTATTATAACTATTAAGGCAAAAATATTTAATTTTTTCTTCTTTCTCATTTTACTAATCCTCCACTTTAAAGTGTTTACCACTTTTTATCCACTTTAATTTTACAACTATTTTATACTATTTAATTAAAGCACACTAATTTAGACATATAATTTTACGAGTGTGAATTAAATTCTCTAAAACATAAATTCAGTTATAAACTTTACGATCTATATGTGATTTTAAGTAAAATTTGAACTTATACGCAAAGATATTTTACAACCTACAAAGCTTTTAAAAATAACAAAGAACATATATAGAATTTATAATAATGTCTGGAACCTAATCCTCCTATTTATTCACCAGTAAAAAAAATAAATTTTAATTCATATCTTACTTTGTATTGAATTTAAAACCTTCTAATTAAGACACCTTTCATATTTGCTGAATCATTATGAATATGATAAATCTTTTCTTTTTCTTCCTCAGTACATCCAATTAATATTTTAATTTCTGAATCCTTTTTTATTAAATCTATAGTACACATTATCGCATCTATTTTTTGTTCCTTGTCTGTTCCTTTCCAAATATCAATTCCACTACCATCCATTGATGAAGTACCTCTTAGATAACCATAATCTATTTCATAAAGGAAATCTGGATATTTGGGATGAACTGTTCCCTTGGGCCTATCAATAACAACCTCCGATTCTTGCACAAGACTATCTAATACATTCCAAAATTCTATGTTATATTCCATAAACCATTTTCCCCCAAATTCAAATAATCTTCAGTTCACGATATTTTACCATTGTTCAATAATAAAAGAATATTACACATTTATATTATTTAATAAATGTTTATTGGACTATTGAGTATATTTCCAGCAATAATCTCCAAAAGAAGATTACCAATTTGTGGCGTGAAAAATTCTTCGTTCGATGATACTATCTCATCTAGGCTCCACCATCTATAATCTTTTAAAGTTCTTACCTCATTGAGTGTCATGTTTTTAAAGGATATATCTGTATTCTCTAATCTAATAAGATAATACCTCTCATAACTAACAAAATCTCCTTTTTTGCCATTAAAGACTACTTCTTTTGTCCATATCCAAGGTCCTATTGAATCGAATACCAAGCCTGTCTCTTCAAATAATTCTCTTTTTAATGCTTGTTCAAAGTTTTCGCCTTCCTCAACTCTACCACCAGGAGTTACCCATAAAACCTTCTCGCTTTGAATTTTAGGGAATTTAAATTTGAATAACAATATTTTATTTTCACTACTAATTAATGCGGCTCGAGCTGATTTCCTTATAAACATATTATCCCCCTATAAGATTACCAATTTTAGTTCATCATAATTTACTTTTAAGTCACATAATAAGAATATTATGAACTAAGTCAAAGTATCTTTTAATCAATTAATTATCCCCTTTGTGTACTAAAATTTTTTATGAATGTTGTAAGTTAAAAATTAATATTAATGTGACTTAGCATTGTTTTCTATATTGATTTTTGCTTAAATAAGTCCACTTGTTTTTAATACCTTTCTCATACTTAGGAATTGCTAAATAAAATTTTTCAGGAATAATTTCATCCTTATAAATCCTATATCTTACATAAGAACCTTGCTTAAAGTCATAAACTTTCTTAACTCCTATTGCTTCAAATTTATGTCTATATTTCTTACCATCTATACTAAAGACAACTGAATATTTGCTTTTAAATAGTGTATATTTAACTACAGGTGCAGTATAAGAAGGTAGGTATTTTATTTTACATTCCATAGCCCTAATTTTCTTTTTTAAGACAATGCAGATAACTATGAATAGTATCGCTATAACTATTCCAATTAATGAAACCCTGAAATACATAGTTTTGTTATAATGAAAAAGAGAGTCTGTACCTCTCCTACCTTTTAGCAAGCCCATGAACGGCATCCCAAATCCAATACAAACTATGATAGTAAAAAAACTGAGTAAATTATTTATTGTCTTGTACATTTACCATGCCCCCATTACTGACAGTTATAATTCCTTCAAAATTGTCTCAGAGTATTAACATTTCCTCTTGCATCGTTCGTAATATTTTACAAATGTGAACTCTCTCATAAATCGCTAATAAAAATGTCTTAGAGTACTTGAGAATTGAAAGTGGAAAATTTTATTTTTTTCCCCTTTCTAACAAAGATTACTCATTTTAAATTCAAATATTGCTAATTATCAAATAGTTTCGGGTATAAGTACAATAGACATCCATCTACTATTCCAAGTATAATATAATTAATTAGATTACTTTTTAGTTTGATAACCTCAAATCCTATAAAAAATGTTAAGAAAATAATTAAGAAATTTATTAATGCAAATAATTTATTCTTTTTCATGTTTTACCACCTATCATCCATTATTAATAATATCTTACAAATGTGAGTTCTCTTATAAAGCTCTTAGATTTTCTAGAATTTTTTACTTAGACTTATCAAAATATTTAACGGGCTGAAGGTTGTAAAATATCCAGAGAATAAGTAAAATTTTACTTACAACCTACAAAGCTATATCTGTTTTAATCTATAACTACCACCGTATTTATCAACATTCTTTATAAATACTTTTACATATTCATCTTTTTTTACTGTTATTTCTGGCATCTCATTTATGCCCACATGAATATCACAGATAAAATCAAAACTTATACCATCCTTATTGTTCACAGGATAAGAATCTCTCTTTTTTACATAGCACAATACATCCTTATGGAGAGGAATTTCTGACTTTATAGTTATCTGTAATTTTTTATCCTTGGAAAATAACCCTTTTAGAGATTTTACTTCTTTTATGTCATAATATATGTCAGGTTTCCCTGTACTCACTACAATTTGATTTTTACCGTTATTCTGCTTTACAAAAAGTATATCATCATCACTTTCAATAGCTGGGAAAACATAGTACCTATACTGATTTATTTCTTTAATGCTCTCACAATACCCATTGAATTCCTTATACTCTTCCATAGTATATAATTTTGCACTTTTCAACTCTGCATCATTCAAGGAAAGATCATCTAAGTTGTCAGTTTTCATTACATACACTATATCTGTATTTTTAGGCCACTTCCATCTTATATAAAGCCTGTCTTTCTCAACTTCGCAGCTAATTTCACATATTTCATTGGAGCTATCTTCAAATTCAATTATCTTCATTAACCTACCACCCAATTCTAAATATAATTACCTAAAAGTATTACCTTTAGTTTTGTCAAAACTAGTCCTCTGATTTCCTCTCAAATAACTGCTTTTAGAATAATCCTTTATATCAACTATAACTGGAATTAGCGTAAATATAAGTGCAATCATAATAACTAAAAGTGCCCTATAAAGAGAACCATGATCTGGAGAATTTAAAAATCCTACTTCCATGATAAGTCCTCCTAAAAATCCAGCTGCAATTCCACCTATTAAAAATCTCTTAAGTAAATTCTTATTATCAAATACAAAACTTGTAGACATTGTTATAAGTCCAGATATAATTGTAATTAAAAGTACTCTAAGTATCATATATAAAGTAGAAGATTCAGTTAATCCATCTCTTCTGTCTACTAATAACCTCTGCTGAGTTGCATAATATATCTTACTAAAGGTTCCCTTTAAATCACTGGCATTTTTTACATTATAATATTCTCCATGAGTATCTTTTGCAATTTTCTTTAAGGTAGTAAAGTTATTTTCATTAGACATACCTATTGTGTAAATAGAAATATTTGAGTCTTTAAAAGGTTTAAGAGTCTCATCAAATTTTTTATTTAATCCAAAATTGTCTTCACCATCTGAAAGCAAAATTACCGCAGCCTTTCTTCCAGGTCTTTTAGTTGAATTTATTTCATTATAAGCACTGTCAATGGCTTCTCCCATGTTAGTATTCCCAGCTGGAATTTCATATTGTTTCAACTCTTCCTCAGCATTTTTCTTAAGAGACTCTGAAACCTCTGTCATAGGTATTATTCTCTTTGAAGTATCGTCAAACTTATATATTGAAACCCTATTTTGTGTGTTCATATTATCCATAAGATTTAAAACCGAAGAAAATCTTTCATTTTGAGGGTCAGTATTTGCCATACTTCCTGACGTATCTATTACAAAAACTATATCGTTCACCTTTTGAAACTTCAATCCGCTGCTTTCATATATAAATTGAAAAAGCATGCCAAATACAAAAATTGCAATAAAAGTACAGGGAATCAAAAATTTAAAAGAAGTCTTTAAATAATTGTTTTTCCACCCAACTCCATTCAGCCTTGGATTTATCATCTCTCCTACAAGACAAAAAGTACCTATGCAAAGTGCTATGATTCCAAAGTAAAACCCCATAAGCAAACTTCCACTCATCTTGTACTTATAAGCATTTATAAAAATTTCCCCTGCAATAAATCCTATGATGCCTCCTATTAAACTCATAACGGTCATAGTTAAATTTATTCTTTTTTCTACCAACTGGATACCCCTCCTACCTCATATAACAAAGTTCAAAGTTCAAATATCAAAGTTTAAATAATTTTTTATACGCTCTTTCAATGACAAATATAGTTGAAAATTGAGAATTGAGAGTTGACAGTTATGGATGATTTTCTTCCGTTAACACTGCAGAAAATCTAAAATATAATACCATTAAAGCTTCGCTTCAATGAGCTTTAAATTTAAGGTTTTCCGTAATGTGGTGGAGAAAAACCTTCATTCACTCTCCACTTTCAATTCTCAACTTCTAATTAAGTTGAAACTTCTTCAGAAATACTGCTGCATGGGATTTTCAGCCTAAATTTGAACTTATACATAACATATAATGATAAAATTGAAATCACATTTAAAAAATTTTTTAGAAGTCTTAGTGAGATATTTTAGAAAATCTTAGAAGCTTAGATATTGTTTGAGGTACGAGTTTAGCTAAGATTCTTAGATTTTCAAAATATCGAACTTTAGACTTATTAAAAGTTTTTATAGTGATGAAATTTATCATTATATGATTTATAAGTCAAATTTTAAGCTGCAATCTCTATGCTAGTTTATTTCTGGCAGCAATTTCTCATCTACTCCATGGATCAAATATCCATTTTCCATACAATAATTATAAAATTCCATTGAATTTCTTACATAAATAATATCCTTTGCTCCAAAACCACCCATTAAATTCAATTTTTCAATACCACTGCTCTTTATTTCATCTATGTATCCTATTTTATAATTTCTGGTTTTTCTGTCAAAATCAAAAGCATACTTTATAAAGTCACTGCTGTAATCTCCAAAAAAGTATTTTTCCATGTAGGGCTTTACATCATAATTCATTATATAAATTTTCAAAGCTGAATTTTTATCCAACATGTCGTAGAGTTTTCGATATAGTTCTTCTTTTGAAAGCACCTTAGTTTCCAAATTAGGAACATTCACATTGGCCCTTTCATTAAATTCTTCTTCAAAAGATTTTTTAAACTGATCCTCACTTAAAATATATTTAGTGCAAAAATATATTATCTTCCCCAGAAATTTTTCATCCGATTCCTTTAAATTCTCTACTGTATTTCCCAGGTATTTATCTTCTAAATAAAAAGCTTTTCCAAAATTTTTCTCAAGTTTATCCAATATATCATTTACTACATTTTTATAATAAGCCCTTACATTTTGAGCTGTATATTTATCCTGTTTTTCTATAACTTTATTTTCACAACTTTTTATTGTCTGTCCTATATCCTTTACCCTATTTATGTAACTTGAAATTTCACTGTGAACTTTTAAAAGTATATCCTCGTAAATATCAAGAATTTTCTTTGATATATTTAATTTCAGTATTTCTAGTTTTCTACCGTATATATCTAAAAATATTTTCTCCTGAGCTTCCTTTACCTGGGCACCTTTTGAAAAAAAACTTTTAATACCAAAGCTAGGAGCAAATCTTGTCTCATATATATCCTTAATTTCATCATTTAACTTACTTACAAATTTCAAAATAGAATCTCTTCTATTTCTTATATAATTTACAGTTTCTCCTTCCTCCGAGGTCCAGTTAAAGGCACAATATAAATTAAGCTTATTGTCCTCAAGTATATTTTTTCTAATCAAAGTCCTCATATTATTTTCTAAATCACAGTTTTTCACCGATTCCTCAGAAGGCTTTTGAAAGTTTTCAAAGAAAAACTTTTCGCATCTATCGTCATATAACTTTTCTTCTATCTCCCTTAAGTTAAAACTTGATATTTTTTTCTCTACCTGTTTTAAATTATCTGTCATAATCCCCTGCATGTCTTCTATTGTTACTCCCTCAGGAAGTATTTCTTCAACTTGCAGTTCAATACTTGCCTCATCAATTTTTAAAATTTCATTTATAAATTCCTGCTGCTTTTTAGAAAGTGTATTCATTTCCTTTAACATTCTTTCATAAAATGCTCCAAGCACAGAAATAGCAATGGCACTATTAGGTCTTCTCACCTGTGAAAGTCCTGCTGAAATATACCTATTCATAGAATTATCATAACTTATGTTTGATTTAAATATATTGTTGTCGTAGTACTGATTTTCCGTATCCGAATAGGCATTGGATGATGCCTCCCTATTTTTCATAAGATTTATATAGGAAATTATTTCATAGTTGTTATCCATGGAACCTTTAGGAATTATGCCCTTCTCATTTTTTTCTTCCAGCACATAGGTAAGATAAAATAAAGGTCCTTCCCAGGTAACATTAAGCTGTGTCTCGTCCCCATAAACAGCTATGTCTTCTTTAAACCTAAAGTTATCTTTTTGAAAATATTCCACTTCCCTAAAAAATCCTACTGTAACTGCCCCTTCATAGACCTCATCCTCTAAATTTTGACTTTTAATCAAAACATAGAGATCTGCAGAGCTGAGCTTAAATACCTCCAGCATCCTCTTTTTTAAAAGTACAGTTACTTCTGTAAGTATTACATTCAATGGTTCCTTAGACGTAGTAATTACAGAAATATTTATGCTGTCAAAGGAGTTAAACATGTCCCCCTCTGACAACAATTTATCTCTAGCTTCTGTAATTTTTCCATTTAAATTTTTAAGATCTTCCTTATTACTATAAAATCTATCTCTTATATCTTTTCTCAACGTCTTTTTATTTTTAAAATCTTCATGGAGCTGGATGTTAAAAGAATTATCCGTGTCTTTAACAGATTTTGTGGAAACATTTATAAAAACTGCACCTCTGCCATTATCCCATTTTTTATCTATACTATTTCTAATATACTCATAGGCATCTTCAGTACTATCTCCTATAAAGAGGAAAAGTATGGGGTTATTCACATTTCTTTTAGTGTCACCGTCGTATATTGTTTTTTCCACCTTTAAATCATACTTTTCCACAAAATTTTTTAAAACTTCTTCCATGAAAATTCCTCCCAATTACAGATCCATATTATCTAAGCCAGCAATTTTTGTACTTCTTGAAGTCTTGAAAGTATGTCAGTATAAAAAGCATACAATTTATCACCCTCTACCATCTGATACTTTCTAGTGTCCAGTTCACCAACAGATGATTTCACTTCTTCTATAATAGAACTTACTTTCAATTTTAGAATTTCAACTCCATCTCCTGTGGAAAGTTGTTCTAACTTTCTATCTGAAGTTTTATCTACAATAGTCTTTTCTCCCTTATCTAAAGTCTCATATTTATCAAATATAGCCTTATACTGATATTCCTTTTGCTTTAATACATTTATAAAAGGTTCTATATCTACTTTGCTGTCTTCACTTCCATTATAGACATAAAGCAAACCCTTCTTTATTATAGTTTCCGTATAAAGTGCCCTTAAAAAACTATCTACATTAGCTTCAGCTTTGCTCAAATCTGATATTATATTTTCAAGCTCCTTTTTCTTATCTATTATTTTTTCATACTTTTCCACCTCTTTTTTTACAAGCTCTGTAAGTTCTGGAGTTCTTATCAGATCAATTTTAGCCTTTTCGCTGCTGCTGCTTTCATAAATATAATATTTCTGGCTGTCACTATCTTGCACAGGGGTCAGCTTATCCTGAATAAGTTTGTTCATATCCCCTATGGCCCTTTTTACCTCTCCTATATTTATTTTGTCACCTTTCATATCCATATTATAATTTTTCATAAAATCATCTATATCAAATTCTTCAGTAATAATACACTTGTATCTTTCATTGCTTCCCTTTTGGGTATCTACTATACATCCAAGTTCTAAGGCTCTGTCAAAGAGATTCCTTACTTTTTCATTATATTCTTTCACTCTATCATTTACATAAGTTGTACCCCAAGCTTCTTCTGGAATAGGTGATGGAAGGTATACCCAATTTTTCTCTCCATTTTGATATAAATGCCTTCCTATTCCATCCCGTTCAAACATAGTCTTTTCATAAATCTCTTCGTAATGTTTTATAGGAGCATAAGAATACAATGGAACTCCATTTTTAGTATTAAGCCAGAATATCCTATTTGTAACCATACTCTCCTTGATGTTAATGGCATTGCCTTTATTAGAGTTTTTCTTATATTCCTTAATTCCTTCAAGAATTTTCTTTGCATTTCTAGGCACTGAAACCATGCTCCATGCCGGGAAATTCAATGCCTCCGTATTACTTAAATGGAAAATAGGCACTGCGTCTCTATCAAGCTTTGGTGCAATTTCATCTTTAACTATATTTATTATAGATTTATCTTCTCCGTATTCTAAGGCAAGGAAATCTTCCATGGACTTTGTTATTACATCTCCGTATTCTTCTGAGACAAAACTTGAAATTGAGCCAACTACATCAATATGCATTTCGTCAATCCATTTCTCAGATTCCTCTAAAAGTCTCTCAGAAAATCTCCTTACAATATCATCTGCTTCTTCTTTATTCACAACTTTTTCAATATAATCCACTAAATCCGGCACTTTTACTACTGTCCAGGAATAAGTTCTTCCAAGAGCTCCTTCTATTTCCTCTCCCTTTACAAGTACGTCTCCATCTTCTTTAAATATCCTGTTCAATTCATTTAATATTTCAGTATATACCCTATAAATACTGTTATTCAGTTTGCTAAGCTCTTCAATTACACTGCTGTAAAAATCAGCCATCCTCATTATTCTCTGTTCTTCAGATTTTAATAAATACTCTTCACTTTTAGCCTCTATGTAATCATTTTTTTTGCCTTCTTTAGTAAACAATAGGGCTTTTCTAGCTTCTACAAACTTATCCTCAGCTAGTTCTTCTGCAGACTTTATTTCCGTAGAAATATTCATAAGTCTTTCATTTAAAGAAGTTACCTGTGCCTCTAGAGTTCTTACAACACAAAATCCATCTGAAAACAACACCCTGGATGCATAAAAAGGTCCTTTTTTAGGGTCTTTAAAAATTTGATTCACCATATCCTTAACCAGTTTTAAAATTTCGCCCGGATACTGTGTTTTTACTTTATCATATTCATTTGTGCAGTCCCTCAAGTACTCCTTCATCTCTTCATCTATATTCACGGACTGCTTTTTTATTACATTGTCATAATTAAACTTTTCCCTGTTTTTATAACCTGTTAGTGGCTTTCTATTTTGAAGATGCTCTTCAAATCTGTCTATTACAGCATCCTCATCTAATCTTGCCTTTCTTATAAACTGATCTATTTCCTGTTCTTTAGGCATGTTCTCAAACATATACTGTATTTTTTCAAAAAGTTTATATGCCATATAAGTAGTAATTTCTTCAAGAGGAAGTACTGCAGAGGAGGCACCTATCATTACATATTTGTAATTTGCCATATATGGTTTTGCCATATTATCCGTGTTCTGCTTCAAGTTGCTTATATAATCCTGTATTGCAAATACTCCTCCAGATTCTCTAACCTCATTTGACATGAAGTTTACAATATTTTCTGCAGTTACATTCATGCAGTAGTCATAGGCATTGCTCATAGGTCTGCCGTCTACATTTGTAGCAGAAATAAGATGGCACAGATTAAAAGGAGGCATAGGTGAATCCACTGTAAGCCTATTTCTGTATTTTTGAGTAAACCTCTCATGTCTGTCTCCAATACCCATAAGATAATCCAGTTCCTTAAGTGCTGCAAATCCATTTTTTATAATATAGGATTGTGCAGATTGGTTGTCAGAAGTCTTAGATAAGTTAACATCTGGCATAAATAAATAGCTCATAATATTTACCTTGTCATCGCCTTTTGCTCCGTAAATATTATTCATTATTCCCCTTACTATATAGGCAATATCTATGAAGGTTCCACTTCCAGTTCCTCCTGAAAGTCCAGAAAGTACAAACACATGTAAAATTTCCTCTGTGTCTTCCTGAAGAAGTCTTATTTTCTTTTCTAAGCAATCCACAATCTCATTAATTTTTGTAAAAAGCAGCAGTCTGCCAACCTGTCTAACTCCACCTGCACCATCAGTACCACTTTCAGAAGACAACTCTGGTGCCAGCCACTCTTTTATACAATCATCTAGTATCTTACGATCGTTTAATATGGACCTAACTTCTGCATTTGAAAGCATGACAAGTTCACTTTGAGGATCAAGTCCTACCCCACCATTCATGGGATATCTTTTATTTTTTTCTCCCTGATTTGTTTCAAAACCTAAGAACTCAACTTTCTTGGGTTTATCTTTTCTTGTATTTGAAATACTGTCCTGTTCTAGCACAAATCTTTTATTTATTTGATATTTTAATCTCAGCATAGCATCTATACCTGTTCCTCCAAGTCCTATTACAAGAACTGGATTAGGTATGGTTTCTATACGTATCTTATCACTTATTATTCCTCCACCTTTGCTAACTTCAAGGTCTTCCAGGTGTTCCCTAACTCTAGTATTCATATTCTACCTCCCTTTGACACTATTTTGAGTGAAATTCTAATGTTATACTCTTTGTTACTTTATTTAAAAACACTGTTACTTTATCCCTGTTATAAAGGAGTAGCTTAGAACCCTCCTCAAGCTTTCTACCAGACTTTTGCAGTACACAGCCTGACTTATTTACAAGTTCTATGCTGTCATCTTCTTTAAATATGAATTTTATATTTTCTGTTTCTGCATACTCTTCTTTTAATCCTAAGACTTCAAAAAGTGTAAAACTTCCGCTGTAATTATCCAAATTTCTAAATTGAGGTGAAAGAACCTCACTAGTACTTTCATCCTTAATGTGAATTTCTAGTCTTCCAAATCCCTGTACACGTCTTTTCTTCATCAGTACAAAGGCTGCAAGACCTATAATAATTAGTGCTGCAGCCGCAGCTGCTCCTATGACCTTTGGACTTTTAAATACAGACTTATCGCCTTGAATGTTTTTATCTACAGAACTTTGGTTTCCCTGATTTTTATAGTTAAATACATAACTTATCTTTATATTACTTCCGCTTACACCTTTCACCTTTAGATTCCACTGACCGCTCGCAGGTTTTACAATCTTAAGTACTGAATACTTCTTTGATTTTGTAAAAACCACATCACTTGAAGGTATCTGTATTTCCTTACCTGAAGGGTTTATAAGCTTTAATTCTAAAGGGTTGTCTGTAACCATAGATATATTGGCTTCCAAAACATTTGACCCTGGTACATTTATTTTAAAATCCTGAAAGGTTCCATCAGCCACAATATTTCCCTGATCCTGAACTTTTACATTTGCACTGTCTCCATATATATCCTTTAGTATATCTGTAAGGTCTGATGCCTTATTGGTTATGTAGTTTTTTCCCTTTGTTTCACTGGCTATTTGAGTTAACTGTGCTTTATCTACAGTTCCATCATAGTTGAGTCCTATAGTATACACAGGATAACCTTTGCTTTTGCATGTGCTTATTGCACTATTTAAATCCTTTAAAGATTCACTGGCACTCCTTTGAGAATCATTTTTGCCATCGGACAGCAGTATTATAAGTGGTCTATTATTGCTGTCATGTCCACTATCTAATACCTTTGCACCTTCCAAAAGACCTCTTCCAATATCGGTTTTCTGCCCAAGAGGTATATTAGAAGCCATTTCCTCTATTCTCTCTTTATCCGATTCAGAATTTATTGCATCCAGGTTATGTTCTTTTATTATAGTATCTGAATAAGCCACAAGTCCTGCCTTGTTTCCCTGTACCTGTCCCATATCCAAAAACATCTTTATAGCTTCTGTCCTTATCTCCTCTGGATCACTTTGTTTCATAGACCCACTTGAATCAAGCACAAAAACTACATCTACATTTGGAGATGATGTACTGGCATATACCTTTTGTGAAGGTATAAAACCCAATTGAAGAACATACACAAAAACTGCAATGAGAACCATCTTAGCTCTAGTTTTCACAGTAAATAACACCTCTCTAAATCATTTTTTAAAAAGATCAAGTATACCCTTTTTCTTGCCCTTTTCCTCTGCTTCTTTTTCAATTTCAAGCCACTTTTCTCTAATGTAAACTTGATTTTTTAATTTACTCGTCTTATCAACAATATAGGCAGTATACTCTTTTAACTTTTTTTGAGAAATTTTTATAAGTATTTCTATTACTCTATTATATATAATATTTTCCCTTTCTTCACTTAAATTTTTCTTATTTTTATATAAGGTTATGAAAAAATCTAAAAATATTTTATACCTATCATTGTATCGAGAACCCATTAAGTTTTTATATTTTTTTGTAAAAAGTATATCCTCTATACCATTAACATATACATCGTAAAAGGTATCTTCATATTTGGAACAAAAAAAAGTCTTTTTTACCTTTATATGGCCTGCAGAGCCAGAAGACTGCACTAATATATTAGGTAAAAGCCAGCTTAAGTATTCTCTATACTTTTCCTCACTCATATGTGAAAAGTTATATTTAACCTTCTTAAGAAGTTTTTCATTGTAGTCCATATCTGGATTTTCAATTCTCTTACCAATATACAAAAGTTCTGATATATTACAGATAGTTGTAATATTATACTTTCTTTTTAATTTTAAAATTGTTTCAATAAGTCCATTTTCTTCTACTGCATTATCTATACTTAATTTTTCTTCTACATCCGTTATAAACTTCTCCATTACTTTTTTATCCACAATGTGCATATTTAAGTTATCAATTATATAATTCAATATTCCCTTGTAACTTTCAAGGGCTGCGTCATCTCCATGATAAAATTCCAAATACAATTTAAAAGCATCTGAAAATTTTTCACTTCTGTACTCTTCAAAAGAGTTGAATATTTCACTGCAGTAATTTGTAAAAAAGTCCTGATTTTCAATATTTTTCTTTAATTGAAAAACATATAGAGAAAATAAAAAATTATAGGAGTTTGGAAGGTTGTACATATTTGAATAGACTTTTTTCTTCCAATTACCATCCCTGTTTCCCTCATCTACAACAAATTTCGCAAGCAAATCCAAAATAGTTTCGTTTCTACCTAAATAATAGTTTATGCAGTAAATTCTAATAATAATTTTTGAGATACACTCACAATCATTTTTAAAATAATTGAGCACATATAAAGTGTTGTCTTCAGATGCTATTAAAAATTTTATACAGTTATTTAAAAGCAAAGTAACATTTTTATCTTTAAAAGTGTACCCGGAGTAAATTATATCTGATATTGTAGAAATTGAATAATAAACTGGATTTTCTTTAATATCCTTTTGAATACTTTTTATTCTATCTGGACTCAGCGAAGCTTCTAAAAATTGACCCATATTATCCATTTCATCCTGTGCCATTCTTTTACGCAAATTCAACATTTCATAAATATCCGTATCTTTGCTATAAACTGCAATATAATCAAGAGAGTCAAAGAAAAATTTATAAGCCTTTACTATATAATTATCATCACCTATGTCTCTAGACACTTTAAGTAAAAATGTAGTTATCATATAGCAAAGCTGGACATCCACCTGTGTACTTATCTTTTCAAGTCTTGCATCAATCTGATGAAAGAGTTCCTCATAGGCCTCTTCCGATTTATATTTAATTGCAAAGCTGAGGGCTTTTTTCACATCTTCTATACTGCATTTTTCAAGTCCCTTTTTTACTATATTATAAAGGGTTACACAATTATCCACTTCTTCATCCAGTTTATTGTACTCAAACTGATCTAAAAATTTTAGAAAAGGCAGGAACACTTCTTTTGAAACAGTGTATCCTACTTCAGCCCGCTTTGAAAAACTGCTTTTGCTCCTTGGACAATCTTCTGAAAAATTCATAGCACTGTACTCATACATCTTTCGATTGTCTGCAAAATTAAATTTGCTACCATTTTTACTTATACCGCAGAGTATATAGTCTGTATTATCTGGGTTATAGCTGTAAGTAGTAAAACTAAATTGCAGTGCCAGCTTTTTAGGTAGTGACATACAAACTGACCCAATCCAAAAAGGAATGTTTTCTTTTACATCTGCAAGTATAATTCTTTTTTTGGAACTATTATACGTCACAACACGTTCTAAAAGACTTGTAAATTTCTTACCCCTATCTCCTCCACTGCCTTTTAAAAAATTACTTATTTCATCAAAATCAACTACATTTCCTAGTGGAATCTCCGTAATTTCAGGAAGATAATCTATTTCAACAGCATTTTTTTCTTCTTCACTCAAACAATCTCTAAAAACAGGCGATTCATAAAGCTCTATAGGATAAAACTCCCAAGCATTATTCGATATAAGTACATGGCAAAAGTAATTTCCATATCTCTCTGAATAATCTTTTCCCACATATTTAATTTGTGAAATACAGTACTTTTCACTTTCAAGTCTAAAATAAGAAAAAGATATAGGAAACAACCTGTCTATCTCTTCTTTGGTAGGTTGTGTTGGAAGATTAGAAGGCGGTATGTATATGCAGTGGCTTTCTATTTCCATTCTCTCTTTGTCTGTAATACCTTTTGACATGGAATAAGTTTGAAATCCCATTCCAGAGGACAAGCCCTTTTTACAGGACGTATAAAAAAGCTGCTGAACTGCCATTATCTATCACTTCCTCTTTTCTCCCTTAATAAATTTGTATTTATAGAGAAGCCACAAAAAAGGATCTTCTACCCTATGTGGTCTAAGCTTAGCTATCCTGTTACTTTCAGGATTACATCCAAGAGCTGTCAATCCAAAATAAGCGTACTCTTTAAAATTTGAACTAAGCTGATTTGCAAAATTTTCTCCACCCCAGTTCCTGACTAAAGATTCCATTGTTCCATTTACATCCTCAAAATCTGCCAAATCAAAATATCCCTTACTTACATGGCTGCTTGGATAATTTATGCAGCTTGATGGATCAATCAGTGATTCCACTGCATCAATTTTTGAAAAAGCCACAGCCACAGGTATGTCTATAAGCTTATCCATTCCTATATCATTTGCCTTTCTAATAAGGTTTGCCGTTCTAGAAAGCAAGTCTTCTATTTCTGTATTTTGCTGCGGCAATTTAATATTTTTAGGCAGCTTTCTCCTGACTTCCTCCAGCTGAAGAGGGTCAAGCAAAAATATTATACCTGAAGAATTATATATGTACTTATTTACAGTTTTCATAGTATTTTCAGAATCTAAATCCTCACCTGCAGTATCAAAAAAAGCAATAGTAACTGCATTGCTTATCTTCTTACTTTTTAAAAAGCTTCCAAATATTCCGTTATCCTTAAAAACAAGATTATATATAAGAGGCTGCTTTACAGAGGCATCAGTTTTAGCAGAATGAGTTACTCCTATAATTTCATTTCTCTTAAAAATAGGATTATAAAAATCATTTCTATATCTATTCATAGTAGCATCATCAACTGCTGAAAGACTATAATTGAAGGCTGAAGCTATCTCATTCATTATCTTTTGAATTAAAACTGCAATGTAATGGCTTTTTCCTGCCTCCTTTGCACCAATTACTGCAAATATTAAATTATCATATTCTCCAATTGAATATGGGAGTTCCTGATTACAGGTTGGGCATACTTTTATATTGGTTTTCTGCCCACACTCATTGCAAAACACATAATCCGGCATTTCATTTTTGTCCTCAACGTTCTTTGGCTTTATAGGCGTTAGGTTTCTTGCATTTTCACATAAATCAGGATCATTTTTGCATATAAAATTCACTTCATTTAAAGCATGTTTAGAAAAACAATAGGGACATATATAATCATCTTTTTTTCTAAAGTTAAGTTTCACAATTAATCCTCCTCTCTCTATTTAAAGTACAGCTTTTCCTTAGCTGGCGAAACTATCCTGTATAACTTGCTGTTAGAGTCATCTACAAAAAATAATTTCACATACATATTTTTTCTTATATTTTCAATAGGCAACTCAAAATCCATGATTTCATCATTTTTTAAGGTTTCATAATCTATATTAAACAAAGTTTCTCCGTCAGATTTTTGAATAGGCATATTCCCTATCTTACTGATTAAAACAAGCTGTGGTAGTTCTATTTCGTCCTTTGAAGAAGATTTAGAAGATGGTGCAGACAAGCTTATCTTAGCAGATTTTAATTTACCCAAGAGGCTTTTTTTTAAGTCTATTTCATAAAATATTTCTTGAGGTACTTTATTTACCACAAGCCTTCTCTGACCTTCAGAATACAATGTCTTGTTTTCATATTCCACCACAGCATAAATACAGAAATAATAATTTCCTTCTTCTATTTTACTTATGGTGTAATCTCCTGTTTCAAAGTCTTCCTCTCTCTCTATGATTACATGAGAAGCACTGGAATCTGAGGATGCCTCGGGAAACCTATCCATCCTGCAGCATAAAAGTACTTTGTCTATACCTTCTGGCCATCCCCATTCCAGAGACAGTTGCCCATATTTTATTTCTGCTCTTACAAAGGGTACATCCGGAATGTTTCCATCATCAAAAACAGGTTTAATTTTACTATTCTCTGATTTCTCAGGTAATTCATCTATATGTAATTGTAAATCATCATTTACATTTTCAATTTTATCTTCATCCAATTCTTCTGGAGAATCTTCAACCTTTACTTCACTGCAGCTTTCAGAATCTATATTCTCTGTGGAGTTTTTATCGTTTTGATCTGAAGACGAATTTTCTATATAGGAATTATCTCCAGTAATTTCTGATATTTTTTTTCGTATATCATCTTCCGATAACTCAGTAAATTTATTTAGGAAGTTATTTATTTCACTCTGAGAAATATTATCTTTAACTGAAAATATTATGTCAATTTCCTCAGCTAATTCTTCCATTTCTCTCTCCTTTTTTTCGTCCATTTTACTCATACTCCCTTCAATATTAGTATATACCATTGTATTAGGAGTTCAAAATTAAAATTTTGTGAATATAAACAGAGTTCTTGGCATCAGATGGAGTTTTGACTCCACCTGATGCTTAGAAATCGTTATCCAGGGACGTAGCCGCTCTTTACTCACACTTGGAGAAAAGCAGATATCCCAAATCTTTGATTTGGTGATAGTCGCCTTCACAGAGTGCGTGGGAGTATTAGAGCAGGTAGTCATCGGATAAAAAAACAAGTGAAGGTTAATCCCGCACTTGTCCATCTTTTATCTGTATTATCCTATCAGTTTTATTAGCTATATTTACATCGTGAGTTACAATAATAAAGGTAGTACTAAACTTATCATTTATTTGTCGAAAGAGTTTATAAATACTCTCTGCATTTGTAGAATCAAGATTTCCAGTGGGCTCGTCCGCAAGAACTATGCTGGGATCGTTCATAAGTGCCCTAGCTATAGCAATTCTTTGCTGCTGTCCCCCTGATAAGTCATATACCTTCTTTTTCTTGCACTCAGAAAGTCCAACTAGTTCCAAAAGTTCTTCTGCCTTTCTCTTAGCACTTCTACCGCAAAAAAAATGCTTTATTCTGTAAGGCATAAGTACATTTTGTATTGCATTAAACTCGGGTAGAAGATAATGAAACTGAAAAACAAATCCTATGCTTTTATTTCTCACTGCAGCTCTTGAATTTCTCCCTATACTTTTTATACTTTTACCCTGTATGTACACTTCTCCTGTTGTTGGCTTATCCAACATCCCCATTATATTTAAAAGAGTGGTCTTTCCACTTCCCGATGCACCTATAATGGAATTAAAAGATCCCTTTTCTACGGATATATTTACTTCTGACAAAACTTTATTTTTAACTCTTCTTCCATATATCTTATTTACATTTTCAAGTTGAATAATGTTATCCATTTTTTATTACCTCCACAGGATTAAGTCTAAATGACTTAAATGCCGGAAAGAGTGCCGCAAAAGTTGATGCAGCTATATCAATAATAGATGATGCTAAAATAAACTTATGGTTCACAACTATATTAACTAGAGGCAATCCTTCGGAATTAACTATATATCTATTAAACCCTTTTATGTACAACCATGTAAAAAGCAATCCCAAAGCCGTTCCCAATACTCCAAGTATAAAAGCTTGTACAAAAAATATAAAGGCTGCACTTCCATCTTTTATACCCATGGCCTTTAATATACCTATCTGTTTATATTTTTGAACTACACTTATACCAAGTATACTTATAATACTGAGAACTGCTGCAAGAAGTACAAAAAATTGAATTATTATTGTACAAATTTTTTCTCCAACCATTCCACTGGCTAAAAATTTATTTTGATCTTTCCAATTCTGCACATTAAGACTATTATCAGAAAGTATTTTAGTTACTTTCTTTCCTTCCAAGTCCGCATTATATATATCCTTAACTGCAATTTCTATAGAAGTAGCCTTATTGCCAAAATCAATTAAATTTTGAACATCACTCAAATCTGTAATAACCCAGGCTCCATTTACTTTAGCAGCTCCAAGATCAAAGAAACCAACTATGTTTAAAGTCAACTTTTTCCCGCCCATGGTAAACAAATCTATATTATCTCCAAGTTTTAAGTCAAGCTTCTTCTTCAAGTCCTTTCCTATAATAACTTGTCCACTATTTTCATACATTTTTCCTTCATATATACTGCCTTTTATGTTATAAAGTGAATTTACATCTTCAGGCATAAATCCTCTAATCTGAACAGGTTGGTTAGTATCCTTTAATTTAATAAAGACCTGGGAATCAACTACAGGTGCCGTAGCTTTCACATTTTTATCTTCTTTTACAATCTTATTTTTTATATCACTCCAATTTTCTATGCTGCCGTTATTAGAATAAACCGTAACCTGAGCTGAATTTCCTGCAATTTTATTTAAAATAGTATTTTCAAGTCCACTGCTTAAAAGCCCTATAAATATTTGCACAGAAACTCCTACTGCAATTCCCAGTATTATGACAAAGGTTTGCAATTTACTGTGTTTTAAAAACTGAAGAGCTACTTTTGATGATATAAACAATAACTATCTCCTCCTTAGAACATATTATCCACAAATTTTATATTATTACTAATTTTTATTAAAGACAAGATAATTATTGCTTTCTATATAATTAATAAACGTTAGTACAAATAGGTGCCTTTTTTAAATATTTATAAAGTCCATTCTCCATACTTAAATCCAGCATACCTTTTTCATTAAGATATCTCACATAGGATACTAAAATTGTTTCTGTTAATCCATATTTTACCCTGTTATCCAGACTAATGTTAAAATTTTTAGTTACTGATCTAAAAATTTCTTCCATTGTCATGCTTCCATTTTTATCTATTACATCATATATGCTATTTGCCGTATCTTTATAAAATTTTATATTATCCTTTATGAGCTTTGTAATATCATCATATATGTCTTTATGTGCCACAATATATTTACTACAATTTAAGTCATAAAGTTTCTCTTTGCTTTTCAAATCATCCGTCAGAGAATAGGAATAAGGCATTTTAGCTTGCTCCATTAATTCATATCCAACAAGGGCATCCCCTAAATATGCCACATCATCAGGAGTAATGACACATATATGGGCAGCACTATGTCCTGGTGTATGAATAATTTTAAATTTGACACCACAAACATATATACTTTCTTGATCAGGTGTAATCATAATATCTGTTTTACAAACCATCTGTCCAAAATGTTTTGCAATTTCAGCCATGTTATAATTATTATGATAAAATTTCAAGTTAATAATTGAACTGCAAGTAACAGCTTCACATTCCGGCATAGCAATAATACAATTATACTTTTCTTTCAAATATTCAGCATTACCTATATGATCCATATGAGCATGAGTGCATATTATAGCAGCTACTTTTAAATTATTCGTTTTTAAAACTTCAGCTATACCTTCCCTTTCTCCTCCTCTTGGCCATCCAGAATCCATCATAATTATTTCTCTATAATTGATCTTATAAAAAGGTATGCATGCCATTTTAGTATCAATACAAAATGTATTTCCCTTTATATTTTTTATTTCCATATGCTATTTTAGCAGCAAAATTACTTAACATGAAACTGCTAAATGTTCGCTTCCCTTCTTTATGATATTTTTCATTCAAAATTATATAAAGAACCTTCCTAACATATAAAACCAATTTCATACATTAAGAAGGTTCTATTTGCAAATTAATAATTACACATAGCCCTATTCTTCTTTTATCCGATGACTACCTGCTCTAATACTCCAACTTTTCCAAGTTGGAGTATTAGAGCAGCTACGTCCCTGGATAACGATTTCTAAGTATCAGGTGGAGTCAAAACTCCATCTGATGCCAAGAACTCTGTTTATGGTCTAAACTGCTGATCCATTTTCATTACTTTACCATCTTTAATGAATAAATTAAATACAGGCCTATCTTCATATTTACCATTGACCATATCAGTGAAATTAGGTTGATTATAGGATATATTTCCATCACTATCAAAATGAATTAGTTTTATACTCACATCACTATCTACCTCTAATTTTACCTTATCGCTTATGGTCATGTCAAAGCCATCATCTAATATAAACCACTGTCCATTATCTTCTTCAACTACACTGCTATCTCCCGTTCTTTTTACATAATCCAAAGCTTCATTTATATCTGTAACATATTTTAAATAATTACCTTCTATATAATACTTTCCATCTTCACCTACATACTCATTAGTTACTTCAAACAGCTTCTTTTCTATTCCTTTTAACTCATTCTCCGCATCTTCGCTTACAGCACCACTTCCCCCAAGTATAATTTCATCTGTATACTTTGTGGTATCTATATACTCTTTTTGAGTTGAAATATTCTTTCCATCAGTAAGTAAAATAGGCGCTTGAAGTTTTGCTGCTAAAGCACTTCCAGATAGAGCATCTGGGAAATTTTCTCCATTTGCAATAATTATACTACTGCTGTCCAAATTAAAATATTTACATATGTTTAATGAGGTTTCATATCTATTCTTTCCCCATATTCTTATAATATTTCCATCCTCTATAGTTGTGTCCAATTTCTTTATTTCAGAAATAATATTATCACTTAATGCACCTTGTCCTCCTATTATGTAAACAGAAGAAGGGCTTATTTCGCTTATCTTTTCCTTTACTTCATCCGGCAGTGTATCTGTATTACTTAAAATTATTGGATAACCTTTCATACCTGCTATGCTTGATATACTCAGTGCATCAGGAAAATTACTGCCATTAACTATAACTAGGGGCGTTCCCTTACTTACATTCATATTTTCTACTATTACTTTATTAGTGTCAAATCTATTTTTTCCGCCAAGCCTTTTAATATTGTTAAACCCTAAAGATTTAATATAATTTATATATTCATCACTTACAGAAGCATATCCACCTAGAACGTATACAGTTCCACTTGCATCCAAATGATCTTTTATATAATTAATAGAATCCTGACTGTCACTTAAAGACTTGTCTACCAAAAGAATAGGGGCATTTAATTGTTTTGAAAGCACACTACCAGCTAAGGCGTCGGGGAAATTGTTTCCACTAGTTACAATAACATTTTGTACTTTCCCGCTGCTAAAGTTGTTACAAATATTTATTGAGGTTTGGTATCTACTTGATCCGTAAATTCTGCTCACATTATGGCTGGAAGCAGCAGATACAGTTCCAGGGAAAGCGAGTCCTAAAATTATTGCTTGCCCTAAAGCCAGTTTAAATATTTTTTTCATATGTTTTCCTCCAATATTATATTATAGTTTGCTAATGCTCAACTTCCTCACATATAAAATTTTGACTTAATATAAAAATATTGCAACGCAATATTTTAAAAGAACAAAGTTCAAAGTTCAAATATCAAATAAGTATAATTTTCTTCCTAACGTCAGAAAATATTAAAATTATAGATTTCGTGAGATACGATGGAAATCATCTTTACCTGTTCTTTGTTATTTGAACTTTGCTATTTTTAAAAATTTTATTCTATGTTTACGTCCCTTACGTAAGGAATTTTCAGAAGATTTACCATCATATCCTTTATTTCATTTTGATTTCTGGTATAAACTTTAAAGGTAATCCTCACTTCTAAATCCTTATTACTTTTATTATGATGCCTATTAACCTGAATATTAGATATTTTCATTTTTGAATTTTTTAATATATCCAGTGCAGAATTAATACCTTCTTCTGATAAATTTGCCCTTCCTATAGAATATACCTCGTTTTTTTGAAGTTTGTTGAATATTTCAAGTCCTATAACTATAAGCACTGTAGCTCCCACACCAGGTATATACATGCCTGCACCAATTGCTATACCAATACCTGCTGTAGCCCACAATCCAGCTGCAGTAGTCAGTCCTCTTACAAACTGGTGCTCCACAATAATAGTTCCTGCTCCCAAGAAACCAACACCACTTACAACCTGAGCAGCTACCCTACTTGGATCTAGTGAAACCGAATTCATACCAACTAAATCCCAAAATCCATATTTAGACACAAGCATAATAAGGGCACTTCCAACTGCTACGACAAAATGAGTTCTAAGTCCTGCTTGCTTAGAGTGGCTTCTTCTTTCAAATCCTATTAAAGCCCCAAGTACTCCCGAGAGTACTAGCCTGAGTAACATTTCCCATTCTCCCATAGTATCCCTCCGCTTTTAACATTATAGATTTAATTATAATATATATGGCAAATAAAATACATATTTTTATAAAAACTTTTATAGCATTTGTAAACAAAAAATCAACTTATTCTCCGTATATTTCTTACAAACTTCAGCTCATTAAATATTTTGATAAGTCTAAGTAAAAAATTCTAAAAAAGCTAAGAACTTTTGAAAACTCGTACCTCAAACAATTCAAAAGTTCTAAGTTTTTACGAATTTTTTTCTAAGACTTATATACAAAATATTTAAAAGAGCTTCATTATTGTAAAAATATGCCTGCGTATAAGTTGATTTTTAAGTTAGAAACCCTATATATCGAA